>JBIPNU010000006.1:0-17734 GCA_044370615.1 Burkholderiales bacterium | reverse complement strand
ACGCCCGGCGAGCGATGCAGCTGCGAGACGATCACCCGCTCGGTGCCGTTGATCACGAAGGAACCGGTGTCGGTCATGAGCGGGATCTCGCCCATGTACACCTCCTGCTCCTTCACTTCCTTCACCGGGAAGCCCTCGGTACCGTCCTTGCCCTTCACCTTGGGCGCGTCCTTGTCCATGATGGTCAGGCGCACCTTCGCGCGCAACGGCGCGGCGAAGGTCAGGCCGCGCTGCTGGCACTCCTTCACGTCGAAGGGAGGCGTCGCCAGCGAGTAGCTGACGAAATCCAGCCGGGCGTTGCCGGAGTGGCTGGTGATCGGGAAGATCGACTGGAACGCCGCCTGCAGCCCCTGCTCGCCGGCGCGCGCATCCGGGCCGGCATCGGCCTGCAGGAAGCCGCGATAGGATTCGAGCTGGGTCGCGAGAAGAAACGGGACGGGCAGCACGCTCGCGCGCTTGGCGAAGCTCTTGCGGATGCGTTTCTTCTCGGTGAAGGAATAGCTCATCGATCACTCCTGCTGGAGACGGATGGGTGCTCGCCGGGTCCCGGCGTGGGCTGCGGGCGCTGCGAACTTCCGGGTGCCGCAAGGCGCTGCTGGGGATGCGGGTGCTGCCGGTGCTGCGGTTGATGCAGGTGCTGAGGGCCGTGTCGGATGTGGCGGGCCCGGAGGCCGCCGGCGGCGCGTGCGCGCCGCCGACACGCGAAAGACGGCCACGGCGTGGCTTTCGCCTCGCCGTGGCCGCCGTGCTGCAGGCGGGAGGCGCCGCGTCGCGGCGCCCTTCCTCTCACCGGGGCTCTCGTCACTTGACCTCGACGGTGGCACCGGCGTCGGTGAGCTGCTTGGAGATCGCGTCGGCATCGGCCTTGGACACGCCTTCCTTGACCGGCTTCGGCGCGCCGTCGACGAGGTCCTTCGCTTCCTTCAGGCCCAGCGCGGTGATCGCGCGCACCGCCTTGATGACCTCGACCTTCTTCTCGCCGGCAGCCTTCAGGATGACGGTGAACTCGGTCTTCTCCTCCGCCGGGGCGGCAGCGCCACCAGCGGCCGGGGCGGCCACGGCGACGGCCGCGGCGGCAGCGGAGACGCCGAACTTCTCTTCCATGTCCTTGATCAGTTCGGACAGCTCAAGCACGGTCAGACCGGCCACTGCCTCGAGGATTTCAGCCTTTCCCATTTCTATGCTCCTGGATGTCGGGTATCGATTGGATGGATGTGACTCGGGCAAGCCGCCTCAGGCAGCGGCGCCTTCCTTCTGGTCGCGCACCGCGGCAACCGTGCGCACGAAGCGCGCCGGAACCTCGTTGAGCGTCTGGACGAACTTCGCCACCGGGGCCTGCATCGTGCCCATCAGCCTGGCCAGCAACTCCTCGCGAGAGGGCAACCGCGCCAGTCCCTGCACGTCCCGGGCGGACAGCAGCTGTCCGGGCAGCGCACCGCCGCGGATCACCAGCTTGTCGTTCGACTTGGAGAACTCGTCGAGCACCTTCGCCGCCGTCACCGGATCGGCAGAGATGCCGTAGGCGAGCGGACCGGTCATCTGACCGGCCAGCGCCGCGAACGGCGTCTCGCCGACGGCACGCCGGGCGAGGGTGTTCTTGAGCACCTTCAGGTAGACGCCCTGCGCGCGAGCGCGACGACGCAGCTCCGTCATGTCGCCGACGGCCATGCCGCGGTACTCCGCGATCACCACCGACTGCGCACGAGCGAGCTGTTCGCCGACCTCGGCGACGACCGCCTGCTTGTCCTGCAAACTCAGACTCAAGGTGCACCTCCTGTTACACGAACGTGCGACCCGCCGGTCCGCGCCGGAGAACCCCGGCCTGGTGGCGCGACGCACACCTCACGGCGACCTTGATCCAGGAATCCATCACTGACAGCTCCTGACACCGGGTTCGCCATCTGCGTAGGGCTCCGAAGAGCCGACGTCCGGGACGGTGGTTGCCGCCCCGGCTGCCGGCGATCCGGAATTAAGTCCGGGGACGCCTACGGTCTTTGACAACTCCGCCAGCGGCGGGCGCTGTCGCGCCCGCCACCGGCGGACCCCAAAGTTCTGTGTTCCGGTCGATCAGCCCTCGCGCGACGCAGTCAGGCTGGCCTGGTCGACCCGCACGCCCGCGCCCATCGTCGAGGACACGCTCACCTTGCGCACGTAAATGCCCTTCGCGGCTGCCGGGCGGGCCCGGTTGAGCGCATCGAGCAGCGCGCCGAAGTTCTCCTGCAGCGCCTCGACCGTGAACGATGCACGCCCGATCGAGCACTGCACGATGCCGGCCTTGTCGGTGCGGTACTGCACCTGGCCGGCCTTGGCGTTCTTCACCGCCGTGGCGACGTCCGCCGTGACCGTACCCACGCGCGGGTTGGGCATCAGCCCGCGCGGGCCGAGGATCTGACCCAGCTGGCCGACCACCCGCATCGAGTCGGGCGTGGCGATCGCGATGTCGAACTCGATGTTGCCCGCCTTCACGCGCTCCGCGAGGTCGTCGAAGCCGACCACGTCGGCACCGGCCGCCTGCGCCTCGCGCGCCTTGTCGCCCTGGGCGAACACGGCCACGCGCTTCGTCTTGCCGGTGCCCTGGGGGAGCACCACGGAGCCGCGCACGACCTGGTCGGACTTCTTCGCGTCCACGCCGAGGTTGATCGCCACGTCGATGGACTCGTTGAACTTCGCCGTCGCATTGGTCTTCACCAGCTGGAGTGCGTCGGGCAATGCGTAGAAACGATCGCGGTCGACGTTGCCGCGAGCGGTGGCGTAGCGCCGGGAAACCTTCGCCATGTCAGAGGCCCTCCACTTCGACGCCCATGCTGCGGGCACTGCCGGCGACGGTGCGCATCGCCGCCTCGAGGTCGGCGGCGGTCAGGTCGGGCTGCTTGGTGATCGCGATCTGCTCGCACTGGGCGCGGGTGAGCTTGCCTACCTTGTCGGTATGCGGCCGCGGGCTGCCCTTGGGGATGCCCAGCGCCTTCATGATCAGCACGCCCACCGGGGGCGTCTTCATCACGAAGGTGAAGGTCTTGTCGGCGAAGGCGGTGATCACCACCGGCACCGGCAGGCCGGGCTCCATCTTCTGCGTGGCGGCGTTGAACGCCTTGCAGAACTCCATGATGTTCAGGCCGCGCTGGCCGAGCGCCGGCCCGATGGGCGGGCTGGGATTCGCCTTGCCTGCAGGCACCTGCAGCTTGATGTAACCGATGACTTTCTTGGCCACGACCGGGCTCCTCTGCTGACGGGTACGAACGAGCGCGTGCGCTCTCCCCTGGACCACCCCCGGCGATCGATCGCCGGGGACGACGACTGCGCTAGGCCTTCTCCACCTGGGAGAAGTCGAGTTCCACCGGCGTCGAGCGGCCGAAGATCGACACGGCCACGCGCAGCTTGTTCTTCTCGTAGTTCACCGCCTCGACCGTGCCGTTGAAGTCGGTGAACGGACCTTCCTTGACCCGAACCATCTCGCCGTTCTCGAACAGCACCTTGGGCCTGGGCTTCTCCACGCCTTCCTGGATCTGGTGGAGGATGTTGTCCACTTCCCGCTGGCTGATCGGGGTGGGCTTGGTCGCGGTGCCGCCGACGAAACCGGTGACCTTGGGCGTGCTCTTGATGAGGTGCCACGTGTCGTCGGTCATCTCCATCTCGACGAGCACGTAGCCGGGAAAGAACTTGCGCTCGCTGATGGACTTCTGGCCGGATTTCATCTCGACCACTTCCTCGACCGGCACCAGCACCTGCCCGAACTTGTCCTGCAGGCCCGAGCGCGCGATTCGGTCGACCAGCGTGCGCTGGACGCTCTTCTCGAAGCCCGAATAGGCGTGAACGACATACCAGCGCTTGGCACTCATGGCTAGGCACGCCCCATCAGAAGTTTGACCAGGTAGAAAAGGCTCGCATCCACCACCCAGAGGAAGATCGCGGTGATCACGCAGAATCCGAACACGACGGCCGTGGTCTGCAGCGTCTCGCGGCGCGTGGGCCAGACCACCTTGCGCGTCTCGTCCACCGACTCGACCGCGAAGGCGCGAAAGCGCGTGCCCTGGGCCGTGGTCCAGAACGCGGCGGTAGCCGCCGCAAGACCGCCCAGCACGCACAGCACGCGCACCACCGCGGGCGAATCCCCGAAGTGGTAGTAGCCGAACAGGCCGGCGAGCACGGCGACGAGTGCGGCGATTGTCTTCGCTGTATCCATCTGCATCCAGATCAGGGACCGCTGGCAGGCCAGGAGGGTCTCGAACCCCCAACCTTCGGTTTTGGAGACCGACGCTCTGCCAATTGAGCTACTGGCCTTCAGGTCCGCGGAAACGAAAGGACGACCGTCGCGGCGGCGATTGCCCGCCGGACCCTGACGGGTCGCGGCGGCGCGCGCGCCGGACGACGACGGTGCCGGGAATTACTCGATGATCTTGGCGACGACGCCGGCGCCGACGGTGCGACCGCCCTCGCGGATGGCGAAACGCAGCCCCTCTTCCATCGCGATGGGCTGGATCAGCGCCACTTCGATGGACACGTTGTCGCCCGGCATCACCATCTCCGTGCCCTCGGGCAGCTGGATCGAGCCGGTCACATCCGTCGTGCGGAAATAGAACTGCGGACGGTAGCCATTGAAGAACGGCGTGTGACGCCCCCCCTCGTCCTTGCTCAGCACGTAGATCTCCGCCGTGAACTTCGTGTGCGGCGTGATCGACCCGGGCTTCGCCAGCACCTGGCCGCGCTCCACCTCCTCGCGCTTGGTCCCGCGCAGCAGCACGCCCACGTTGTCCCCAGCCTGCCCCTGGTCCAGCAGCTTGCGGAACATCTCCACGCCCGTGCACACCGTCTTCGTCGTGGCCTTCAGCCCCACGATCTCCAGCTCGTCGCCCACCTTCACGATCCCGCGCTCCACGCGACCGGTCACCACCGTGCCGCGGCCCGAAATCGAAAACACGTCCTCCACAGGCATCAGGAACGTCCCGTCCACCGCACGCTCCGGCGTCGGAATGTAGCTGTCCAGCGCCGCGGCCAGCTTCAGGATCGCACCCTCGCCCAGATCCCCCTTGTCACCTTCCATCGCCTTCAGCGCCGAACCGATCACGATCGGCGTGTCGTCCCCGGGGAAATCGTACTTCGACAGCAGCTCGCGAACCTCCATCTCCACCAGGTCCAGCAGCTCCTGGTCGTCGACCATGTCCGCCTTGTTCAGAAACACCACGATGTACGGCACGCCCACCTGCCTCGCCAGCAGAATGTGCTCGCGCGTCTGCGGCATCGGGCCGTCGGCCGCCGACACCACCAGAATCGCACCATCCATCTGCGCCGCGCCCGTGATCATGTTCTTCACGTAGTCCGCATGCCCAGGGCAGTCCACGTGCGCGTAGTGGCGGTTCTCCGTCTCGTACTCCACGTGCGCCGTGTTGATCGTGATCCCGCGCGCCTTCTCCTCCGGCGCCGAGTCGATCTGGTCATAGCTCTTCGCCTGCCCGCCGAACTTCGACGACAGGATCGTCGTGATCGCCGCCGTCAGCGTCGTCTTCCCGTGGTCCACGTGCCCAATCGTCCCCACGTTCACGTGCGGCTTCGTGCGCTCGAATTTTTCCTTGGCCATGCTGAAGACTCCTGCTGCGACTGAGGTTGCGGTGGTGGATCGGAACTGGTTCGAGTGGTGCCCATGGCCAGGATTGAACTGGCGACCTCTCCCTTACCAAGGGAGTGCTCTGCCACTGAGCTACATGGGCGAAGACTGTGCGGCTCCGGGCGGTGGCGGCTCCGGGACCGTTCGGCGTCGGTGGGCGTTGGGGTTGCGCCGGCGGGACCGGCGAGGACTGCGTGGAGCGGGTGAAGGGAATCGAACCCTCGTCTTTAGCTTGGAAGGCTATTGCTCTACCATTGAGCTACACCCGCGCGGACAGGCCGGCGGGCGTCTGGCGCCTGCCGGCCCGGGGGGCCGGGGGTGTGACCGATGCGCGCCTGGAGGGCAGCAGCGACGGCCACGGGTCCGGGTTGCGATGCTCGGCGATGCGGTTCGACGTGTTCGGAATGTTCGACGTTTCGACGTTTCGACGTTTCGACGTTTCGACGTTTCGACGTTTCGACGTTTCGACGTGTTCGGGGTGCCCGGCAGGCGTGGCCACATGGCAACCGATGGCAACCCGCTGGCAACCCCACGGCAACCGTTGCCTGTGGGACGCCCGTGGGGCAGGAGGAGACAAGAAAAAGCGTAACCGGCAAGGGGTGGTGGAGGGGGAAGGATTCGAACCTTCGAAGGCAGAGCCGTCAGATTTACAGTCTGATCCCTTTGACCGCTCGGGAACCCCTCCAAAATGCGAATCGCCGATTCTGCGGGATCGCGCGCACGCTGTCAATCGCGGTTCGGCTCGCCCCGCTGGCCGCCCCCGCTCAGTCCGCCGCGAACCCGGTGGCCTGGATGCGCCGCGGCAGCAGCAGGCCCTTGCGAGCCCGCCGGCCGACATAGCGCAGAAGTTCCTCCCCGGCGAGTTCCAGTACCGCCGGCTTGCCGCCACGCCCGGTGCCGGCGACCCGCAGGCGGCGCCCGTCGCACGGACCCACGGCAAGCAGCCGCTCCCCGGCATCGAGGCCGATCGCGATCACGCCTCGTCCGCCACCCGACAACTGCTTGAACTCGTCCATCGGAAACACGATGAGCCGCCCGTTGGCCGACAGTGCGGCGATCGATGCGACGGCCGCCGGATCGAAGATCACCGGCCGTACCGGCTCCTCGTCGGTCGCCAGCGCCATGAACTGCTTGCCCGATCGATTGCGCGCGAAAAGATCGCCCAGCGAACACCAGAACGCATAACCACCGCTGCCGGCAAGCAGCACGCCCTCCTCGGGTCGCCCGGCGAGCATCTGGGTGACTCGCGCGCCGTCGGCAAGCTCGAAGAGCGACGGCGCCGGGACCCCGTCGCCCCGCCCCCCGGGCAGCTGCGACACCGGCACGGTGTAGGCGCGGCCGCGGGTGTCCAGGAAGACCGCCTGGTCGACCGAGCGCACCTCGCGCGCGAACTGCAGCGCATCGCCTTCCTTGAACGTGAACTGCGTCCGGTCGTGTCCGTGCCCGGTGCGCGTGCGCACCCAGCCCTTCGCCGAGAAGATCACGGTCACCGGCTCGTCGACCACCGCCACCTCGACGCTCGCGCGCTCGGAGGCCTGGATCAGCGTGCGACGGGCGTCGCCGTGCTCGCGGGCGTCAGCCTCGATCTCGCGCACGACGAGTTTCTTCATCGCGGCGGGGCTCGCGAGCAGCTCGGCCAGTTCCTCGCGCTCCTTGCGCCGCGCGGCGAGATCCTGCTCGATGCGGATCGCCTCCAGCCGGGCGAGCTGGCGCAGGCGCATCTCGAGGATGTCGTCGGCCTGGCGCTCGGACAGCCGGAAGGCGGACATCAGCTCCGGCTTCGGCTCGTCGGCATTGCGGATCACCCGGATCACCTCGTCGACGTTGAGCAGCACCAGCATCCGGCCCTCGAGCACGTGGATGCGCTCGTCGACCTGCTCGAGCCGGTGCTCGCAGCGCCGCCGCACGGTGTCGAACCGGAAGTCGATCCACTCGGAGAGCATCGCGCGCAGCGACTTCTGCTGCGGACGCCCGTCGCGCCCGATCGTCACCAGGTTCACCGACACGCTGGTCTCGAGGCTGGTGTGCACCAGCAGCGTGTTCATGAACTCGTCGCGATCGATGCGCGAGGTGCGCGGCTCGAGCACCAGTCGCACCGCGCTCTCCTTGCTCGACTCGTCGCGCGCCTTCTCGAGCACCGACAGGGTGAGCTGGCGCAGCTGCGTCTGCTCCTGGGTGAGCGCCTTGCGTCCGGCACGCACCTTGGGATTGGTGAGTTCCTCGATCTCGGCCAGCACCTTCTGCACCGACACCCCCGGCGGCAGTTCGTTGACCACCACCTGCCACTGCCCGCGCGCGAGTTCCTCGAACACCCAGCGCGCCCGCAGCTTGATCGATCCGCGGCCGCTGTCGTAGGCAGCCTGCAGGTCCTCGTCGGCGGAGATGATCTGTGCGCCACCGGGAAAATCCGGCCCGGGCACCAGCTCGCGCAGCCCGGCAGTATCCAGCTTCGGATTGCGGATCAGCGCCACCGCGGCGGCCGCCACCTCGCGCAGGTTGTGCGACGGGATCTCGGTAGCCATGCCCACCGCGATCCCCGAGGCGCCGTTGAGCAGCAGCATCGGCAGGCGCGCGGGCAGCAGAACCGGTTCGCGGAAGGCGCCGTCGTAGTTCGGCACGAAGTCGACCGTACCCTGGTCGATCTCGGAGAGCAGAACCTCGGCGATGCGCGACAGCCTCGCCTCGGTGTAGCGCATGGCCGCCGCCCCGTCGCCGTCGCGCGAGCCGAAGTTGCCGTGGCCGTCGACCAGCGGGTAGCGCATGCTGAAGTCCTGCGCGAGGCGCACCATCGCATCGTAGGCAGACTGGTCGCCATGCGGGTGCAGCTTGCCCAGTACCTCGCCGACGATGCGCGCCGACTTCACGGGCTTGGCGGTCGAGGACAGCCCCAGTTCGCGCATCGCGTACAGGATCCGGCGCTGCACCGGCTTCTGGCCATCGCACACATCGGGCAGCGCGCGGCCCTTCACCACCGACATCGCATAGGACAGGTAGGCGTGCTCGGCGAACAGCGCGAGGGGCAGGCTGTCGCCCTCGGGAATGGGGGGCAGGGCCCCGGCCGCGCGCGGGCTCGCATCCGGCTCGGCCGCCTCGCCGCCGCCGAACAGGTCGGGCTGGTCTTTGCTGCTCAAGGGTTCACCTCGGGGTGGGGCGTGGCGGGGAACGGCGCCGGCGCCGGGTTCAGACGTCGGCCTCGACCTCGTTGCCGTGGCGCTCCATCCAGGCGCGGCGCGAGGCCGCTTCGCCCTTGCCCATCAGCATCGTGAAGGTGCGCAGCGTGGCGGCCATCTCGGCTCGCGTCATCGCCACCGGCAGCAGTCGGCGGGTCGCCGGGTTCATGGCCGTCTCCCACAGCTGTTCGGCACTCATCTCGCCCAGGCCCTTGAAGCGCTGCACCTGCCAGGCGCCCTCGCGCACGCCCTCCTTGCGCAGCTTGTCCTCGATCGCCGCCAGTTCCGCGTCGTCGATCGCATAGAGCTTGCGCGCGACGCGCTTGCCCTGGGCGGGGACGTCGACCCTGTAGAGGGGCGGCTTGGCGATGCAGACATGTCCGCGCTCGATCAGCCGCGGGAAATGACGCAGGAACAGCGTGAGCAGGAGCACCTGGATGTGGGATCCGTCCACATCGGCGTCGGCCATGATGGCCACCCGCCCGTAGCGCAGGTTGTCGAGCACCGAGTCGGGCGCATCGGCGTCATGCGGGTCGACTCCAATCGCCACCGCGATATCGTGAATCTCGGTGTTGGCATACAGCCGGTCGCGGTCCTGCTCCCAGGCGTTGAGGACCTTTCCCCTCAGCGGAAGGATCGCCTGAGTGTTCTTGTCGCGCCCCTGCTTGGCCGAGCCACCGGCCGAGTCGCCCTCGACCAGGAAGACCTCGTTCTCGGCGGGATCGGCCGACTCGCAGTCGGACAGCTTGCCCGGCAGCACCGCCACGCCCGAACCCTTCTTCTTCTCGATGCGGTTCTGCGCCGACCGCATGCGCTGCTGCGCCTGGCGGATCGCCAGTTCGGCGATCGCCCGGCCATGCTCGACATGCTCGTTTAGCCACAGGTCGGCCGGATCGCGCACCATGGTCGAGACCAGCCGCACCGCGTCGCGCGAGGTCAGCCGTTCCTTGGTCTGCCCCTGGAACTGCGGGTCGAGCACCCGCGCCGACAGGATGTAGCAGGCACGGCCGAACACGTCCTCGGGCTGCAGCTTCACGCCCTTGGGCAGCAGGTTGTGAAGTTCGATGAAGTTTCGCACCGCATTGAACACGCCTTCGCGCAGGCCGCTGTCGTGCGTGCCGCCACCGGCAGTGGGGATCAGGTTCACGTAGGACTCGCGCACCGCGCTCGCCTCGTCCACCCAGGTGATCGCCCAGGCCGCACCCTCGCCCTCGGCGAAGCTGTCGTTGTCGCCGGGCTTCCCGGCATATTTCGCGCCGGAGAACACCGGCACCAGGGTCGGGGCGCCCGCGAGCAGCTCGGCGAGGTACTCCTCGATGCCCCCGCGATAGCGCCAGGTGCGCCGCTCGACCCGGCCACCCGTGCGCTCGATCGCGAGGGTGACGGTGACCTCGGGCAGGAAGGCTGCCTTCGAGCGCAGCAGTCGCTCGAGTTCGCCGAGCGGTACCTGGGGCTGGTCGAAATACTTCGCGTCGGGCCAGATCCGCAGCCGGGTTCCGGTCTCGCGCCCGGCCTCGCCGGCCTTGCGCAGCTTGCGCACCACCTCGCCGCCGGCAAACCCGATCTGCCAGACCGCACCCTCGCGTCTCACCTCGACGTCGAGCCGGGTGGACAGCGCATTGGTGACCGAGACGCCCACGCCATGCAGTCCGCCGGCGAAGGAATACGCCTCGCCTGCGCGCTTGTCGAACTTGCCGCCCGCGTGCAGCCGGGTGAACACCAGTTCGACGACCGGGATGCGCTCCTCCGGGTGCGGTCCGACCGGGATGCCGCGGCCGTCGTCGGCCACGCTGACCGATCCGTCCTCGTGCAGCGTGACCTCGATGCGCCGGGCGTGCCCTGCAAGCGCCTCGTCCACGCAGTTGTCGATCGCCTCGGCGACGATATGCCCGGGATCGCTGGTGCGCGTGTACATGCCCGGCCGTTCCCGGACCGGCTCGAGTCCCTTCAGGACACGGATGGAGGCTTCGTCGTAGCGGGCGTTGGGCATGCGGGAACCGGTGAGGGCGCGAGCGCGGTGGCGAGCGCGCGCAATTATAGTGACCGGGCGGGAGGCGGGCGCCCCCGCCTCAGCCGTTCGCGGCCCAGGCGGCGAGACCTACCCGGGCGAGCAGCGCGGCGCCGATCGCGGCGAGCAGCAGCGCCACCAGCCTGAAGAAGCGCGTGGCCGGAACATCGCGCTGCACCCTCAGGCCGGCCCACGCGCCCACCAGGGCGGCCGGCAGCAGCCAGGCGATCGCCTGCGCGACGCCCGGCTGGGCGTACAGCCCGGCCGCAGCGAACACGCCGGCGCGCAGCAGGAAGTGCAGGCCGAGCGCGCTGGCGATGGTGGCGTGGAAGGTCGCCTTGTCGGGCACGCGCCGCGACAGGTACATCACGTAGGGGGGACCTGGCACTCCGAAGGCAGAGCCCATCAGCCCTGCCGCGCCCCCGGCCGGCAGGGCCCAGGCGCGGGCGATCGGCGCGCGCGGCATCGCCGCCGCCGGATGCAGCATGCGCAGCCCCCAGGCGAGCGTGAGCGCGCCCAGCAGCGCAAGCAGAAGCGACTCGGGCAGCCACGCGAGCAGCAGCACGCCGGCCGCGGTGCCCACCGCCATCGGCAGGAAGGTGCGCAGCAGTTCGCCGCGATCCGGGCGCCCCGCCGCACCGACGCGGATCTGCGCCGAGGCCACCAGGTCGAGCGCGAGCACCAGCGGCAGCACGAAAGCCAGCGGCGCCAGCTGCGAGAGCAGCGGCACCGCGAGCAGCGACGAGCCGAAGCCGGTGAAGCCGAACACGAAGTAGGCCGCGAACACGATCGCAAGGGCCGCCGCGAGCAGTTCGGGCGAGGCGGTCATGACCGTGGCCGCAGGGCGGCAGCGGCGGGCGCGGGGGCATCGGACATCGTGCCGGATCATACTGGCGGGGCCGCGTCGCCGCGACCCCGGCCCGCGCGCATCACCGCTGGCCCGCCGGGCGAGCGCCTGCGTGCACCCGGACCGACCGCCCCGTGACCGAGGAGTCTTCGTGAACCGCCCCTCCACCGCAGATATCGCCCGCGCGTTCGTCCGCCTCGCGCGCCCCTACTGGCAGTCGGGGGAACGCCGGGTCGCGTGGGCACTGCTCGCCACCGTGGTTGCGCTCGATCTCGCCTCGGTGTTCATGCTGGTCCAGGTGAACGCCTGGTACAACGGCTTCTACAACTCGTTGCAGGAGCACGACCGGGCGGGCTTCGTCGCGCTGATCTGGTACTTCGCGCTGCTGGCCGCGGTGTACATCGTGATCGCGGTGGCGCGCGGCTGGTTCAACCAGCTGCTGCAGATCCGCTGGCGCACCTGGCTCACCGAGCGGCTGGCAGGTCGCTGGCTGTCGGGCCAGGCGATGTACCGGATGCAGGTGACCCGCGCCGACGCGGACAACCCGGACCAGCGTATTGCCGAGGACCTGATGCTGCTCTGCGACCAGAGCCTGGACCTCGGACTCGGCCTGCTCAACGCGCTGGTCACGCTGGGGTCGTTCGTCGTGGTGCTGTGGGCCCTGTCCGGTCCGGGCACGCTGGTGATCGGCGGCTCGGAGATCACGATCCCGGGCTACATGGTCTGGGCGGCGGTGGCGTACGCGCTCATCGGCACCTGGCTTGCCGATCGCATCGGCCGGCCGCTGGCGGCACTGTCCTTCGAGCAGCAGCGCCGGGAAGCCGACTTCCGCTTCGCGCTGGCTCGCCTGCGCGAGAACGCCGAGGCGGTCGCGCTGCACGGCGGCGAGCAGGAAGAGCGTGCCCGCCTCGCCCGCCGCTTCTCCGCGGTGATCGGCAACTTCCGGCAACTGATGGAGCGCAACAAGCGCCTGGGCTGGTTCAGCACCGGCTACAACCAGCTTGCCGTCGTCTTCCCCTTCATCGTCGCCGCGCCGCGCTATTTCTCGCGGGAACTCACGCTCGGCGGCCTCATGCAGATCTCCTCGGCCTTCGGGCGCGTGCACGACGCGCTCTCGTGGCTCGTGAACAGCTACACGCTGTACGCGAAGTGGCGCGCGACGGTCGAGCGCCTCAGCGGCTTCGAGTCGGCGATCGACCGGGCGCTGGCTGCGGGGCACGCGCCGCGGCGCGAGACGCAGGCGCGCGGGGGCCTGCAGGTACGCGGGCTCGAGGTGTCGCTGCCCGACGGCCGCGCGCTCGTGCGCGGCCTCGACCTCGACCTGCGCGGCGGCGAGCGCCTGCTGGTCTCCGCGCCGTCGGGTAGCGGCAAGAGCACCCTGCTGCGTGCGCTCGCCGGCATCTGGCCCTATGGCCGCGGCACGATCGCCGGGCCGGCGCGCGAGGCGATGACGTTCCTGCCGCAGCGACCCTACCTGCCGCTGGGCTCGCTGCGCGAGGCGCTGTGGTATCCGCAACCGGTGCCCGCCTCGGCGCCGACGTTCGAGGCGGTGCTCGCCGACTGCGGCCTCGCGCACCTGCGCGACCGGCTCGACGAGGTCGCCAACTGGGCGCAGGTGCTGAGCGGGGGCGAACAGCAGCGGGTGGCATTCGCCCGCGCGCTGCTGCATCCGCCCGAGGTGCTGTTCCTCGACGAGGCGACCTCGGCGCTCGACGAGGCGTCCGAGGAGCGCCTGTACCGCCTGCTGACCGACCGGCTCGCGCAGGCCGTCGTGGTGAGCGTCGGGCACCGCCCGGGGCTCGCCCGCTGGCACGGCCTGCGGCTCGATCCGACCGGGGAGGCTGGCTGGATCGTTCGACCGACCGGCTAGACCGGAGCGGGCAGATCGCCGTTCGCACGGCCGGAGACCTCACCGCCTCCGGCGGTCCGCGCCCGGGCGCGGCGGCCAAAAAAAAGCGGAACCTTTCGGTTCCGCGAAAAATCCACCAAAGGAGGAGGTTTTGGGGGATTATGCGAAACCCCCGGAGGGGTCTGGCACGGGACGGATTATGCGCGTGCACGGCACCCCGGTCAAGCGTTTTCTGTCGCGTCGCAGCATCCGCCTTGGCGACCGTTCCAGACCCGTCCGATCACCCTTCAAGACTCTGTCTGGAAAGCATTTTCTAGAAAACAAGGTCGATCAGCCAGACTCTTCCAGTCTGGACAAACGAGCAGCTTGACGCTCCTGCAGCATGAGCGCGTGGACGGCGGCGGCAGGTCGTGCATCCGACTCCAGGCCGAGACGGTCGAGCAGCAGCGGCGGCGCGAGTTCGGCCAGTGTCCGAGCCACCGCGTCGGCCGCCTGCGCCCACGGGCCCGCGGGTGCGGCCAGCACGGCGAACCACCCGGCGGGCCGGACCTCCCCGAGGTCCACCAGCTGGCCGCCGGCCAGGGCATCGCGGGCGAGCGCCCAGGGCAGGACTGCCTGGCCGGCCTGGCCGGCCACCACCGCCCGCAGCGCCGCCTGGCCGCCGTTGAAGGCCACCTCGCGACAGCCCGGTTCGCGGGCGATGAGCCATCCGGCGAGGCTGGCGGCCCGGCCACCGTGGCCGGCGTGCGCGATCGTGCAGCCCCCGATCGGGGCGCCCGATGGTCCGGACACGCGCCGGTAGGGGACGATACCGGCGGCGAACTGCACCGCGAGCCGGTCGACCGCGCGCTGCAGCGGTGCCGAGGCGATCGCGTCATGCACGCACAGCGCCTCCGAGGCGAGCAGCGCCGTCGCCGGATCGGCGGCGACCGCCGCGCACGCCCGCGCCCCGCGCGCCCCGGGCAGCCGCGCCACCCGCACCGGCCGGCCGGTCGCCACCTCGGCCGCGCGCGCGACGATCCGCGCGAGCGGGTCGGCCGGACCGAGCGGTGCGGCCGCCTGCAGACCACGCTGCGCTCTCGAGGCTGGAAGCGCTCCAATGAACTCCGGGGAACCGATCGCCGGAAACGGGAGCAGCAACCGCAGTGAGTCCTCGCTCGCAACCGAGCCCGAGGGCAGCGATCCCGCCGGGGCCAGGGCCAGCGCGGCGATTGTCAGGCGACGCCGGTGGAACACCGCGGCCGGTCCGCGCGACCAGCCTAGAACCCCGGGCCCCGCCCGCTCACCGGCCACAGGCACTCCACCCGACCGCCCCGCACCCCAACCAGCCAGTCGTGCAGGTTCACTGTCGGATCGCAATGGCCGGGCACCAGCCGGATCCGCTCGCCCAGCGCGGGCACGGCCGCCGGCGGATCGAGCAGGATCACGCCGTGTTCGTCCGAGGCACCGGTATAGCGGGCCCCCGGCAGGTCGGCCACCCCCGGGAAGCCCGAGTCGCTGGACGAAGCCTTGTGCCCGGCATCGCAGACCGCGCGCGCCGGCGCCGGACGGCTCATCACCGTGGACAGGATGAACAGGCTGTGCTCGAAGCGGCCGAATACGCTGCCCTCGCCAGGCTGGTTGCGCGAATAGTCGACATCCATGAACACATAGGAGCCGGCCTGGATCTCGCCGTACACGCCGCTGGCCGCCTCGATCTCGAAGGTCCCGGTACCTGCCCCGGTGATGAGCGGCACCGCAAGGCCCGCCGACTCGATGCGCGAGCGGGTGTCGGCCGCGAGTTCGCAGGCGCGGCCGATCGCCGCCTGCCGCTCGGCCTCGCTGCGCAGGTGCTGCGCCGACCCGTGATAGGCGTGCAGGCCGGCGAAGCCGAGCCCGGGCAGCGCATGCACCGCGCGGGCGAGCGCAAGCGCAGGCGCGCCGGGCGCGACCCCACAGCGCCCACCGCCCACGTCGATCTCCACGAACACGCCGATCGAGGCGCCCGCCGCAGTCGCCGCCCGCGACAGGTCGGCGGCGTTGCCCGCGTCGTCGACGCACACGGCAAGCCGCGCGCGACGGGCAAGCGTGGCCAGTCGCGCCAGCTTGGACGCCCCGACGATCTCGTTGCTCACGAACACGTCGTCGATGCCCCCATCGACCATCGCCTCGGCCTCGGCCACCTTCTGCACGCAGACGCCCACCGCCCCGCGCGCGATCTGCCGCTTCGCGACCTCGGGCGACTTGTGGGTCTTCGCATGGGGACGCAGGCGCACGCCGAGCGCGCGGGCGCGATCGGCCATGCGCTCGAGGTTGCGCTCGAAGGCGTCCAGATCGACGAGCAGCGCCGGCGTGTCGATCGCGTCGACCGGGTCGCCGACGCGGGCGGGCGGGGTCGTCGCGGCCGTACCCGCGGCGGACAAGGCTCCCATCGCGCGCTCAGCCGATCGGCGCGATGCCGAGTTCGCCCGCGAGGCGGTCCAGCACCTCGAGCAGCGCACCCGGCAGCGACACGCCCTCGCGCAGCGCGCGCGAGCGCCGCCGCTCGCCCCCCTCGCCCGGCACGTGGATCGCATCCACCCCGGGCAACCGCGTGGCCGAGCGCATCTCGCGCGAGACGCGGTCGACATCGGCGCCGATCGCCTTCGGATCGCCGAAGGCGGCCGGATCGAGCGCGATCACGCACTGCCCGGTGTTCGCGGGCGTGGTGAAGTCCGCGTTGAAGTCGATCACGTCGCGGCCCATCGCCGCACCGTTCATCGAGCCGGCCAGCAGGCCGATCATCAGCGCGAGCCCGTAGCCCTTGTGCCCGCCGATGGGCATCAGGAACCCCTCGTTCGACCGACGCGGATCGAGCAGGGGCTTGCCGTCGTAGCCCATCATCCAGCCCTCCGGCATCGACTCGCCGCGCTGCGCACGCGCCTTGATCTTCCCGTAGGAGGCCACCGTCGTGGCCATGTCGAGCACGACCGGCGGCTCCTCGCCGGCGGGAATCGCGATGGCCAGCGGATTGGTCGACAGCAGCATCTCCATCCCGCCCCAGGGCGGCAGGTGATTCGCGCTGCCCACCGCGCCATAGATGCCGACCATGCCGGCGGCGAGCGGAATACGCGCGTACACCGCGCCCGCACCGGCGTGGTTGCCGTTGCGCAGACCCACCCAGGCCACGCCGGCCGAGCGCGCCTTGGCCACCGCGAGGTCGGCGGCACGCTTGACCACCAGGTGCCCCATCGCGTTGTCGCCGTCGAGCAGCGCGGTGGCGGCGGTCTCGCGCAGCACGCGGATCGCCGGGGTGAGGTTGATGCCACCTTCGCGGATGCGGCGCACGTATTGCGGAAGGCGGAAGATGCCGTGGGCATCGGAGCCCAGCAGGTCGGCCTCGACCATCAGGGTCGCGGTAGTGCGCGCATCGGACTCGGGCATGCCGACCGCGCTGAAGCTGAGGGTGATGAAATCCTCCAGCGCGGCTGCGGGCAGCGTGCGGGCGGCGGTCGCTGTCATGGACGGTCTCCGGTCGCGTGGCGTGTCAGGGCGCGAGGTTACCTCATCGCGCGCGCCACGCCCGCGCCACCGCACCCGACGCGCTCGCCCCGCCGGCTGGGTCCTGCCTCGCGCCCGGCGCCCGGGCACCCCTCGCGCCGGTATCATCCGGCGGTGGGGCGTCGGGCGCGCCTCGATCGCGCGGAGCACGGTATGGTCGCAACCGGCAGCAGTTTCAGGGGATCGCGCAGGGCTCTCGGCCTGCTGATCAACGCCGGGCACCTGATCGACCACCTGATGCTGCTCATCTTCGCCACCGCGGTGTCGTCGATCGCGGTCGACTTCGGGTTCTCCCGGTGGGAGGACCTGATGCCCTACACGATGGGTGCCTTCATCCTGTTCGGCCTGGGCTCGCTGCCTTCGGGCCGTATCGGCGACCTCTGGGGCCGGCGGCCGATGATGCTGGTGTTCTTCTTCGGCATCGGTGCCTCCTCGATCCTGGTCGCCTTCGCCCAGGGACCATGGTCGATGGCCGCGGCGCTCACCCTGGTGGGTGCCTTCGCGTCGATCTACCACCCGATCGGCATCCCGATGCTGGTGCGCGACGCGCCCCGGCCCGGCATCACGATCGGCATCAACGGCCTCGCCGGGAATCTGGGCATCGCGGTGGCCGCGGTGTCCACCGGACTGCTGGTCCAGTACGTCGGCTGGCGCGCCGCGTTCGTGGTGCCCGGCCTGTTCGCGATCGCCTGCGGCATCGCCTTCGCATGGCTGGTGCCGGCGGAATCGGGCTCGCCGGCCA
>JBIPNU010000200.1:0-5293 GCA_044370615.1 Burkholderiales bacterium | reverse complement strand
TTCCGCTCGACGACGCGCCCACCTACGAGCTGTTCACGCGGGCGAACACCACTGCAGTGTTCCAGTTCGAATCGCGCGGCATGCGCGACCTGCTCAAGCTCGCCCGGCCCGATCGCTTCGAGGACCTGATCGCGCTGGTCGCCCTCTACCGGCCCGGGCCGATGGACCTGATCCCGGAGTTCTGCGACCGCAAGCACGGCCGCCACGCGGTGGACTACCCGGACCCGCGGGTCGAGGAGGTGCTGGCCGAGACCTACGGGATCATGGTCTACCAGGAGCAGGTGATGCAGATGGCGCAGCGCGTCGGGGGCTATTCCCTCGGCGGCGCCGACCTGCTGCGCCGGGCGATGGGCAAGAAGAAGCCCGAGGAGATGGCCCAGCACCGCGAGGTGTTCGCGCAAGGCGCCGCGGCCTCGGGAATCGACGGCCAGAAGGCGAACGAGATGTTCGACCTGATGGAGAAGTTCGCCGGCTACGGCTTCAACAAGTCGCACGCGGCCGCCTACGCACTGGTGGCCTACCAGACCGCGTGGTTCAAGGCGCACCATGCCGCCGCCTTCCTCGCCGCCAACCTCTCCGCGGTCATGGACGACGCCGACAAGGTGCGTGCGCTGTGCGACGACGCCCGCGCGAACGGGTTGACCGTGCTCGCGCCGGACGTCAACAGCGGCGAGTACCGTTTCGCGCCGATCGACCCGGCGACGCTGCGCTTCGGGCTGGGGGCGGTGAAGGGTACCGGTGCTTCGGCCATCGAGGCGATCGTCGCCGCGCGCGAGGCGGGCGGGCCATTTCGCGATCTGTTCGATTTCTGCGTGCGGGTGGACAAGCGCGCGGTCAATCGCCGGGTGATCGAGGCGCTGGTTCGTGCCGGTGCCTTCGATGCGATCGATCCCCATCGCGCTCGCCAGCTCGCCTGGGTGGGCATCGCGCTGGCCTCGGCCGAGCAGCGCGAGCGCAACGCGCAGCAGGTGTCGCTTTTCGGAGAGGCGGACGCCGATGCCCGCCCGGAGGTGGCGCTGCCCGAGCCTGCGCCCTGGGATCCGCGGGTGCAGTTGCGCGAGGAGAAGGCTGCGCTCGGCTTCTATTTCTCCGGCCATCCGTACGCCGCATGGCGACAGGAGTTCGGGCGCTTCGTGCGCAGCACGCTCGATCGACTGGTACCCGCCGCCGGCGGCTCCGAGTTCGCCCCGGCCACCCAGCTGATCGGTGGCGTCGTCGAGTCGGTACGCACACTGAAGACGCAGGGCGCATCGCGACTGGTGGTGGTGGTGCTCTCCGATGGCACCGCGGCCATCGAGGTCACGATGTACGGCGAGCTCTACGACCAGCATCGCGCCCAGGTGGTCGAGGATGCGGTGCTGGTGCTCGAGGTGAAGGTGCGCGATATCCGCCGCGGCGACGGCGAGGGCGAGTCGATCCGGCGCATCTCGGTGGAGAAGGTCTACGACGTCACGGCCGCCCGCAACCGCTTCGCCCGCGGCCTGCGCCTGCGCTGCAACGGGCAGCTGACCGGCGTGCCCGCCCAGCAGAACGTGCGCCGGCTGCAGGCGCTGCTCTCCCCCTGGCGCAACGGCCCCTGCCCGGTCCAGGTGCTCTACGACAACGGTCGCGCCACCGCGCCGCTCACGCTGGGCGAGGCCTGGAACGTCAACCTCGACGAGGCGCTGGTGGCCGGGCTGTCCGAATGGCTGCAGCCCGAGGGCGTGGAGATCGTCTACTGATGACGACGGTACGCCGCATCGATGCCGCGATGCTCGACGCGCTGTCGGCGCAGGCACGGTCGCGGCCGCGGCTGCGCTGCAATCTCAACTTCCACGCGACCGACGAGCATCCGGGGCACCGCCTGCTCAACGCGATCGAACCGCAGTCCTACATCCCGCCGCACTGTCACCTCGACCCCACCAAGGACGAGTCGCTGATCGCGCTGCGCGGCCGCATCGGGCTGCTGGTGTTCGACGCCGGCGGCGCGGTGATCGCGCGCGAGGTGCTGCAGCCCGGCGGGCCGGTCCGGGGCGTGGACATCCCTGCGGGCGTCTTCCACTCGCTGGTGGGCCTGGAGCCGGGCAGCGTGGTGTTCGAGGCCAAGGCCGGGCCCTTCCTGCCGCGCGGCCCCGGGGAACTCGCCGACTTCGCGCCGGCCGAGGGCGAGGCGGCTGCGGCCGGCTATCTCGAATGGATGCGCGCGCAGTTCGGGTGAGTCGTGGCGCTCGCCGCGGCTGGCTGGCGGCGGGCGCGAGCCTGGCGGCCGCCGGGATCGCGCCCCCGGGTGTGGCCGCGGCCCAGCAGGGCCGCTCGCGCCGGTCGCCGATCGCGCCACGGGGCTCGCGTTGCTGCGCCTGCCGCCGGGATTCTCGTACACGAGTTTCGGCTGGGCCGGCGACCCGATGGCCGACGGGCAACCGACGCCGCCGAACCACGACGGGATGGCGGTGGTGGCGGGTCGAGAGACGTCGCACGGTCGCGAACTCGTGCTGGTGCGCAATCACGAGCGCGGGCTGGTGTCCGACCCGCTGGTCGCGCCCGGCGGCGCGTACGACGAGGCGCTCGATACCCGGGGCCGCAGCCCGGGTGGCGGCACCACCACCCTGCTCTGGCGCGAGGGGCGCTGGCGCGAGGCCCGCGCCAGCCTGGCCGGCACGCTGATCAACTGCGCCGGCGGACCGACCCCCTGGTCGACCTGGCTCAGTTGCGAGGAGACCCTCGAGGATCGTTCGGCGCGGGTCGATGCGCGCGGGCGCCAGGGTCAGCGCCACGGGTACGTGTTCGAGGTCGCGCCCCTGGAGGCCGCGCGTGCGCCGCGTCCGTTGCCGCAGCTGGGCCGGTTCCGCCACGAGGCGGCCGCAGTCGATCCGCGCAGTGGCGCGGTGTACCTCACCGAGGACACCCCGGGCGTCTCCGGCTTCTACCGCTTCCTGCCCGCTGGCGGCGGCGCGTCCGGCCTGGCGGTACCCGGGCGGCTGCAGATCGCGCGGCTCGCCGGTGCCGGTGGGGCGGACCGGCTGCTCGTGCCCCACCCGGGCGACACCCACGATCTGGAATGGCTCGACGTGGAGTCCCCGGACGCCGACCCGGTGCGGCTTCCGGCGAACGCGCTGTCCGGCCAGACCGAGCCGATGCTGGTGGCCGGCTGCACGCTGGAGGGGTTGCGTCGCGGTGCGGCGCGCATGAGCCGGGGCGAGGGACTCTGGCACGCGGGGGACCGGCTGTATGCGGTCGACACCGCCGCGGGCTCGGGGCCGGACGGACAGCCCGGGCAGGGGCGTGGCGCAGTCTGGGAACTGCATCTCGGCGAGCAGCGGCTTCGCTGCATCTTCGCCACCCCGACGGATGCGCCCGACGTCGGGAACCATGCGGACAACATCACCGTCAGCCCGCGCGGCGGAATCCTCGTGTTCGAGGATGGTGGCACGCACCTCGACCAGGGGCAGGAAATCGGCACGCGCATCCTCGGCATCCGCCAGGGCGAGGGCAGCTACGTGCTCGCCGAGAACCACCTGACCCCGGCCGTGCTGGGTGCTGCGCGTGCCTCGGGCAAGCGGGTGAGCGCGGCGGCGGCCGCGCGTGGCGCGCGGGATGCGGAGTTCTGCGGGGGATGCTTCTCGCCCGACGGCTCGGTGCTGTTCGTGAATCTCTACAGTCCCGGGATCACGCTGGCGATCAGCGGCCCGTGGCGGGACGGGCCGCTGTAGCGACCGCTTTGGGCGAAGGGCTGCGGGCCGTTGATCAGTCGAGGGCTGACGCGCGCGCCAGCGCGGCCGGCATCGATGCGCAGAGATTCTCGCGTCCCAGCGTGTCGATGAAGCCCGACCGCTCGAACAGCGACAGCGGCTGCTCGTTGGCGCTGGCAATCAGCAGATGGCGCCCGCTGCGCACGAGCTTGCGCTGCAGCGCGCAGAGCGTCTCCAGCCCGGTGGTGTCGATGTTGATCAGCTTGCCCATGTCGAGCACCACGACCCGACAGGGATGGCCGGGCTCGGCGAGCGAGAGCAGCGGTTCGAGCTTGTTCGCGGCGCCGAAGAACAGGGATCCGAACACCTCGTAGGTGACGACCCGGGGTGCCTGCCCGCTGGGCATCGCGCGCACCACGGTGAGGCCCGACACGCGCGTGATGAAGAACACGCCCGCGAGGATCAGTCCGACCTGGACCGCCACGGTGAGGTCGAAGACCACCGTGAGCGCGAAGGTCGCCAGCAGCACTGCCTGGTAGTTGAACCGGTAGCGGCGCAGTTCGCGCAGTTCGCCCCAGTCGGCCATGTTCCAGGCGACCACCACGAGGATTGCCGAGAGCACGGTGAGCGGCACGTGCCGTGCGACCGGCGCTGCGACCAGCAGGATGGCAAGCAGCGTGAGCGCGTGCACGATGCCGGCCACCGGCGTGCGCCCGCCCATGCGCACGTTGGTGCTGGTGCGGGCGATGGCCCCGGTCGCGCAGAAACCGCCGAACAGCGGCGCGGCGATGTTGGCGAGCCCCTGGGCGATCAGTTCCTGGTTCGGGTCGTGGCGATCGTCGATCATGGCATCGGCGACGGTGGCCGAGAGCAGCGATTCGATCGCGCCCAGCAGCGCGATGGTGAACGCCGGGGGCAGCAGCGGCCCCAGCCCGCTCCAGCTGAACTCCGGCCAGGCGAAGGCGGGAAGCCCGGTCGGTATGCCGCCGAAACGGGAGCCGATGGTTTCCACGTCGAGCGCGAGCATCCAGGCGACGAGAGTGCCAGCCACCAGCGCCACCACCGGGCTGGGCAGCGCGCGCCACCGCTTCGGCCACAGCACGATCAGCAGCACGCAGCCCGTTCCCAGCGCGACGCTGTGCGGGTTGGTCGAAGGAAGGCCCTGCCAGAGCGCCACGAGCCGGGACCCGAAGTCGGCAGGCAGCTCGCCGATCGACAGCCCCAGGAACTCCTTCACCTGCGAGAGCAGGATCAGGACCGCGATCCCCTTGGTGAAGCCGCTCACCACCGACACCGGGATGAAGCGGATCCAGCTGCCCAGGCCGGCGAGCCCCATCGCCAGCAGCATGATGCCGGCCATCAGCGTGCAGACGATCAGGTTGGCCACGCCGTATTCGAGGACGATCGCGTACACGATCACGATGAAGGCACCGGTCGGCCCGCCGATCTGCACCCTCGACCCGCCCAGCGCCGAGATGATCAGTCCGGCCACCACCGCGGTGAAGATGCCGGCCTCCGGCTTCAGGCCGGAGGCGATCGCGAAGGCCATCGCCAGCGGCAGCGCCAGCACGCCGACCGTGATGCCGGCAGCAAGGTCGGTGGCGAAGCGGCGGGCATCGTAGTCG
>JBIPNU010000199.1:0-5296 GCA_044370615.1 Burkholderiales bacterium | reverse complement strand
CCGGGCCGGTATGCGCGGCGGCGGTCATCCTCGAATCGTCGCGCCCGATTCCCGGTCTTGCGGACTCCAAGCGCCTGTCGCCGGCCGCGCGCGAGCGGCTGGCGCTGCTGATCCGCCGCGATGCGGCGGCGTGGGCGATCGCGTTCGAGGAGGCCGCCGAGATCGATGCCGGCAACATCCTGCAGGCGACGTTGCGGGCCATGGCGCGAGCGGTGGAGGCCCTCTCCGGGCATCCCCGGGCGGTGTGGATCGATGGCAACCAGGTGCCGCCCGGCCTGTCGCAGCCGGCCCTCGCGGTGATCGGCGGGGACGACCGCGTCGCCGCGATCTCGGCCGCGTCGATCCTCGCCAAGACGGCGCGCGACGCGCGCATGGACGACCTGGCACGCCGGTGGCCCGGTTACGGGTTCGAGCGGCACCGGGGGTATCCCACCGCCGATCACCTGCAGGCGCTGCGGCGGCTCGGGCCCTGCCCGGAACATCGCCGAAGCTTTGCGCCGGTGGCGCGGCTGTGCGCGCTGCCGGCCCCGGAGGCCCCGGACCGCTGACGTTCGTCGTCGGGACGTTCGTCGTCGGGACGTTCGTCGTCGGGACGTTCGACGTCGGGACGTTCGACGTCGGGACGATCTTCGTCGGGACGTTCGTCGTGCGGATGTTCATCCTGCGACGATCGTCCCTCTTGCAGCCGTCCCGCCGTCAGGGGTTCGTCCGATGTCAGTGCCGCCACCGTCCGGGGCGAGCGCGTCGTGTCCTGCCCGACCGGATCGCTGTCCTCGACCTGACTCCAGGGCAAGGGGCTGGCGGTTCCGGTGCCGCGGACTGTCGCGTCCGGCTCAAGTCGGCGCCCGTTCGTCCGTTAAGCGGGTTCGAGGCGTGCCCGTGTTCCGCGCGCCAGGCGGGGGATACGGATGCTGGTCATCGTCGGCTGGGTCGGAGTGCTTGCGGCAGTGCTGGGCGGCTACGCGATGGCCGGCGGGAAGTTCGCCGCGCTGTGGCAGCCGCAGGAGCTGGTGATCATCGGCGGGGCGGCGTTCGCTGCCTTCCTGGTCGGCAACTCGCCGAAAGTGATCAAGGCCACCTTCGCTGCCCTGCCGACCTGCTTCAAGGGTTCGCGCTACACCAAGTCGATGTACCTGGAGCTGCTCTCGCTGCTCTTCGACATCCTGGCCAAGGTGCGCAAGGAAGGCCTGATGTCGATCGAGTCCGACGTCGACAATCCGGAGCAGTCGCCGGTCTTCACCAAGTATCCGCTGATCCTCGAGGACCATCACGCGATGGACTTCCTGGTGGATTACCTGCGGCTGATGGTGGGTGGCAACCTGAACGCGTTCGAGATCGAGAACCTGATGGACAACGAGATCGAGACGCACCACCACGAAGGCGAGGCGCCGATCCAGGCGGTCGCGCGCGTGGGCGACGGACTGCCGGCGTTCGGCATCGTGGCCGCGGTGATGGGGGTGGTGAAGACCATGGGGTCGGTGGGCGAGCCGCCGGAGATCCTGGGCAAGAAGATCGGCGCGGCGCTGGTCGGCACCTTCCTCGGCATCCTGCTCGCCTACGGGTTCGTGAGCCCGCTGGCCGGCCTGCTCGAGCAGAAGCTCTCCGAGCAGACGAAGATGCTCCAGTGCATCAAGGTGACCCTGCTGGCGAGCCTGAACGGCTACCCGCCGCAGGTGGCAGTCGAGTTCGGGCGCAAGGTGCTCTACTCGACCGAGCGGCCGACCTTCGCCGAACTCGAGGGCGAGGTCAAGCAGAGGAAGGGCAAGTGAGCCCGCGCGCGGCGGAGCGCCCCGATGGCTGAGGACGTCCAGCGGCCGATCGTCGTCAAGCGCATCAGGAAGGGCGGGCACGGCCACCACGGGGGTGCCTGGAAGATCGCCTATGCGGACTTCGTGACCGCGATGATGGCCTTCTTCCTGCTGATGTGGCTGCTCGGGTCGATCAGCCGCGGTGACCTGAAGGGCATTGCCGACTACTTCAACACGCCGCTGAGGGTGGCGCTGATGGGCGGCTCCTCGACGGGCGAGTCGCCCAGCGTGATCCAGGGGGGAGGGCCGGACATGACCTCGCGCGCCGGCGAGATGGCGCGCGGCGACGTGGAGCGGGTGAAACGAAACTCGGACGAGCGACAGCTCGAAGAGGAGATCGAAGAGCGCGAGCGCCAACGCCTGGCGGAACTCAAGGACAAGCTCGAGCGCGCGATCGACGCAAACCCCACGCTGCGCCCGTTCCGCAAGCAGATCCTCATCGACCTCACCCCGGAGGGCCTGCGCATCCAGATCGTCGACGAGCAGAACCGTCCGATGTTCGCGACCGGCAGCACGACCATGGCTGCCTTCGCGCGCGACCTGCTGCGGGAGATCGGCGTGATCCTGAACGAGGTGCCGAACCGGGTCAGCCTGTCCGGCCATACCGACGCCACCGCGTATTCGTCCGGCGACCGCGGCTACAGCAACTGGGAACTGTCGGCCGACCGCGCCAACGCGGCCCGCCGCGAGATGGTCAATGGCGGCATGCAGGACGTCAAGGTGCTGCGGGTCGTGGGGCTCGCCTCGGCGGTTGGATTTCCGGGGGCAGCGCCGCTCGACGCGATCAACCGGCGGATCAGCATCATCGTGCTCAATCGACGCACGGAGCGGGCGATCAGCAACGAATCGGCCCAGCCCGGGCTGCCCGCGGGCGCCGCCTCGGGCGCGTCGACGCCGTCCCCTGCGTTGCCGGCCGTCACGCAGCCCCCGCCGGCGACTCCGGTACCCGCGGCAGGTCCGACGCGGTGATGCCGGTGGGGCAGGAGGCCGCGCAGGAGGCGCGGGAAAGACAGCCGCCGCTGAGCGGGCCGGTCGCCGCGTTGCGCGCCGCCGCCCTCCAGGGGGCCGCGCTGGCGATCACGCTGGGCGTGTTCGGCGGGGCGATGCTCGCCGGCCTTCCGGGCGCGTCTGCGTGGCCGTGGGTGCTCGTCCATGGGCTGCTCGCGGCCCTGCTTGCCGGTCTTGCGGGCGAGCGGGGCGTCCGGCTCGCGATGCACGGGCTGTTCCTGCCTGCGGCACTCGCTGGCGCCGGGCTGCCGGTGCCCTCGGGGGTATGGCTGGGCGCGGCGGGCCTGATCGCGCTCACCAGCCACAACGCGCTGAGAGAACGCGTGCCGCTGTTCCTCACCAGCGCCGCGGCGAGGCGACGGCTGATCGAGCTGCTGCCTGCGGATCGTCCGATCCGGTTCGTCGATGCCGGCTGCGGCGTGGGTGGCGTCGTGGTCGATGTCGCGCGCGAACGCCCGACGCTCGCATGCGTGGGACTCGAGACCGCCTGGCTGCCTTGGCTGGTCGCCCGGCTGCGCTGCGCGGGGTCGCCGAACAGCGCACGGGCGCTGCGCCGGGACCTGTGGGACTACCCGCTCGGGCAGGTCGATTTCCTGTACGCGTATCTGTCGCCGGTACCGATGGAGCGGCTATGGGCCAAGGCCTGCGCCGAGATGCGTCCGGGCAGCGTGGTGGTCAGCAACACCTTCGCGGTGCCCGGGGCGGCGGCGGAGGTCTGCCTGCCGGTGGATGACCTCACCCGATCGGTGCTGCGGGTGTACCGGATCCCGGAGCCGCGATGACGGCGTACGGCGGGGTGATGGCTTCCCGGGAGCCTCGCATCGCGCCGCCTGACATGGCTGCCGCGGCGCTCGGCATCATGCGTCCGCAGCCTGCGCGAGGTCCCGTCCCGGGCACTCGTGGCGCGGCGGCGCCGTCGGTGCCCGGGCGCGTCGACGCAGACCGACCTGCCGAGGAGGCGGATCGACGCGGACCGGCCTGCCGAACCGATCGGGTCGTTCACGATCGGCCCGTCGGCGGCTACGCACGCGCGACGCGTTAGCATAGGAGGATGAGCGAGGGTATCGAAGCCGGGCCCGCGCGCCCGGGCCGTCAGGCGCTGTGGTATGTCCGGCGCCATGGTCGCGAACTCGGCCCGCATCCGCGGCGGGTGGTGCTCGACGGATTGCTGGTGGGGCGGTTCGACTGGGAGGACCTCGGCAGCCTCGATCGGATCACATGGAAGCCCCTGCACGCCTTCGAGATGCTCGGCTCCGAGCGGCGCGACGCGCCCGGGGAGGACGACTGGGACGGCGAGCGGCGCGCGGCCGCCCGCCGGTGGGCGGACGAGCGCTCCGGGCGCGACCGGCGCACCGGGCGCGCGGTGTCGCCCGATGCGTCCGAACGGCGCGCAGCCGGTGACCGGCGGCTGGAGGATGAGCCGCTGCAGGTGTCGGTCTGGCGGCGGATGCGGCTGGGCCGCAGCCTGCTGGTCGCCGCTGCCCGGGACGGGCGCGTGCTGGCGGCGTGCGCGATCGCAGCCGCCGGGTTGACCGCGGCGCTCGTGCTGGTTGCTCCACGGCCGACCGCGATCCCGCTGGCGGCATCGAGTGATGCACGCTGCGAGGCCGCGCCCGCCGAGGGGGTGGACTGGCGCGGATGCCAGAAGCCGGGACAGTGGCTGGCGGGCGCCGCCGGGCTGCGCGAGGCGCAGCTGGTCGGCGCCCGGCTCGACTACGCCGACCTGACGGGGGCTGATCTCGGCGGTGCCCAGCTTCGGCAGGCGCGTCTGTTCGGCGCCCGGCTGGCCGGCGCGGAACTGCCGGCGAGCGACCTGTCCGGCGCCGACCTCTCCTACGCCGACCTGCGTGGAGCTGCCGTGTCCGGCGCGCGTTTCGACGACGCCCGGCTCGACCACGCGTTGTGGATCGACGGTCGCCGCTGCGCGCCAGGATCCCGGGGGCGCTGCGACTAGACGCAGGAGCGTACCGCGGCTGCTTCAGCGCAGGCCGGAGAGCCGCAGCCGGTCTCCGGTGAGCATCGGCTGCAGTTCGCGGCGCACGCGCGCGAGCCGTTGCCACAGGCGGGGCGCCAGCCAGCCGCTGAGGACGAGGGCCAGGGCCACGAGCAGGAGACCAGCCAGCGGGAACGTCAGCGCCGCGCACAGGACGCCGATCGCGGCCACTTCCTCGGCGAGCGAGAGTCGCCGGCAGGGGGCGTGCGCGAGCGGGTGGGCATGCAGCAGCGCGCGGACCGCCGACTTGGTCAGGTGGCTGCTGGCCGCCAGCAGGCCTCCCGCCGCGCCGACCAGCAGGGCGACCGGCAGTGACTGTGGCCACAGCGCGAGCGCGGCGAGCGTCGCGCCTGCGGGGATGCGGATCGGCGTGTGCACCGCGTCCCACAGGCAGTCGAGCCCGCGGATGCGATCGGCGCGCCATTCGACCGCGGCCATCAGGGCCGCGGCAGCGAGCACGGCCGGATGCGCAAAGAGGCCGAGGGCA
>JBIPNU010000270.1:0-4396 GCA_044370615.1 Burkholderiales bacterium | reverse complement strand
TCACCTGCTCGAGACGCAGGTCGGCGAGCGCGGCGTCGGCTTGCAGCGCGCTGCGGCGCGCGTCTTCGAGTTCGATGAGGCTCGCGAAGCCTGCGCGATGGCGCGCGCGCGCGCCCTCGAGAGCGTCGTGGTAGCCGCGGGCGGCGGCGACCGCGTGTGGCTCGCGACGATCCGCGGTGGCGATGCGCAGCAGCGCATCCTCGATCTCGCGCACCGCCACCCGCGCGCGCTCGCGCCACGCCGACTGCGCGGCTTCCCAGTCGGCGCGTGCTGCTTCCACGGCCGCCTGGCGGCGCCCGCCGTCGAACAGCGGCAGTGCGAGCGTCGGGCCCAGCGACCAGGTGGTGCCGGACAGGCCGAGCCCGCCCGCCTCGATTCGCACCGGTCCGATGCTGCCGGCGAGCGACACCTGCGGCAGGCGGGCCGCCTCGGCCATGCCGATGCGGGCGCTGGCCGCGGCGAGGTCGCGCTCCAGCGCGGCGAGGTCGGGGCGGCGGGCGAGGACCTCGGCCGGCAGCGCCTGCGGCGCGAAGTGGCGCGGTACCGGCAGCATGCCGGCGCGGGCAGCGAGTCGCTCGCGCAGGGTGCGCGTGTCGATCGCCACCAGCGCCGCGAGCGCCTGCAGCTGGGCTTCGCAGGTCGCCTGCTGCTGCGCGAGGCGGCTCGCGGCATCGGCGGCGCTCGCCATCGCCAGCGCGACCGTCGCGTCGGACTGCAGTCCGGCCGCGCCACCCGCGCGCACCAGCCGGGCGGTTTCGCGACGCGACTGCGCATCTGCGGCGATCAGTCCCGACTGGACTTCGCAGTGGCGCAACGCGGTATAGGCGGTTGCCGTTTCGCCCGCGACGGCGAGCTGGGCCTCGGCCAGGCGGGCGTGGCGGGCCAGTGCCCCGGCCACCGCGGCTTCACGCCCGCGCGCTGCTCCGCCGAAGAGATCGATCTCCCAGGCCGCCTGGGCCTGCAGCTGGTACAGGTTGCGCAGCACGAGCGGGCCGCCGAAGGTGACCGCGCCGCGGTTCGCGCTGGCCGCGGCATCGAGCGAGGGCAGCTCTCGCGCCTGGGCGGCCGAGAGCTCGGCGCGCGCCTGCGCGATGCGGGCCGTTGCCTGCGCGATCGACGCACTGGCGCGGGTGGCGCTCGAGACGAGATCGGCGACCTGCGGGTCGTCGAAGGCCGACCACCAGCCGTCCGGAAGCGGCCCGGCCTGTGGAACGCGATCCGCGGACCACCGTGTGGGCAGCGAGGGCTCGTGCGGCACGCCGGCGTGATCCGGACCGGGTCGCGGCAGCAGCCCGCAGCCCGCGCACGCGAGCGCGACGGCGAACAGCGCGGCGGCCGAGCGCACGGGGTCAGCGGCCGCCGCGCGCCGGGCGAGCGGTCCGGCGCCTGCGCTCGGCGGCGATCATCGCGCAGGCGAAGCGGGCGAGATCCTGCGCCAGAGCATCGACGGCGGCCGCGTCGGCGAGCAGGTCCGGCGCCAGCGCCTCCACGCGATCCTGCGCGACGTAGTAGTGGACCGCCAGGCCGAGCACGGCGAAGGCGAGCCGCTGCAGGGTGGCGTCGGGACGGCGCTGGCCGAACTCGAGTGCGAGCCGGGCGAGCAGTGCTTCGTACTCCGGCCGCAGCGCGCCGGCGACCACCGCGGCGCCCGCGGCGGTGGGTTCGACCAGTTCGCGGAAATGCAGGCGCACGACCCGCCGCGCCGTCTCGCCGAGCTTGAGCGGCGCGAGGAAATCCGACATGAAGGCTGCGAGCGCCTGGTCCAGCGGCAGTTCGGGCAGCGTGCAGCCCTGCGCGGGCGCCTCGCAGGACTCGACGAGCGGTTCGCTCAGCGTCGCGCGATAAAGCCCGGCCTTGTCGCCGAAGTAGTAGCCGATCGCCGACACATTGACGCCGGCGGCGGTGGCGATCGCGCGCACGCCGGTGCGGTTGTAGCCCAGCGTGGAGAACAGCTGCAGTGCGGCCGCGAGCACCCGCTGGCGCGCCTGGGCCGAGGAGGCCGCCGCCGCGACCCGGCGGCGCGGCGAGGCCGTGGTGCGCCGGGCTGCGCCGGAGGAGGGGGGATTCGGGTGCATCGCGAGCGGCACGCAAGGACAGGAGAGGACGCTACCGCAGGGGGGGCACGAATGTCAAACGAACGTTCGATTGACAGCACGCGTGCATGGCAGGCGCCGCGCAGCCCGCCGCGGGCTGCGCGCGGTGACACGAGTCGCGCCGGATCTGCGGCGGGCGTGGCCGTCCGGTCCGCCCGCGGCAGCACCCGCGGGGGCGCCATGCGGTCGCCGTCGGGATCGGATCCGACGACCGGCCCTGCGTGCGCGGTTGCGAGCGGCGCCGGCCCCGTGGTGTCGACCGTCGCCTGGCCGGGGCCCCGACCTCGGATGGCGGCGGTCGCGCGCGCCCGCGCCGCGCGACCGGTATCGCCATCAGAACCGGCGCAGCAGCGTCATGCGGTCGCCGTCACGCTGCATCTCGACGCGGTTGAGGAAACTCATGCCGAGCAGGATCACCGGCAGTCCGTCGCCTTCCTGGACGGCAGCCTCGACGCCGTGCAGCGTGATGTCGCCGACGCGGACCCGCGCCAGCGTGACCCGCCAGCCGCGCACGATGCCGTTGGCGGTAGAACTCTGGACCGGAGTGCCCCCGAGGTAGTTGATGCCCAGCCGGCGCGCGTTGCCCGACGAAAGGGTGATCAGCGTCGCGCCGGTATCCACCAGCATGCGCACGCTCGCGCCGTTGATGTCGCCGCTGGCCCAGAAGTGACCCTGTCCATCGCCCTGGATCACCGCCTGCTGGCGTCCGCTGGTGGGCCGCTGGGTGGCGATCGCCTGCCCCAGCGGCAGGCTCTGGCGGCGGCCCCCGACCTCGACGACCGCCTCGCCGCTGCCGCTGGACACCAGTCGAACGCCTTCGGGCGATACCTGTCCGATGCGCAGCGTGCGCGGCGGTGCCGCGTCGATCACGAGGATAGCGCCATCGGGGAACAGTCCGACCACTTCCACGCGCGGCTGCGCGCGGGCCGGTCGCGCCCCGATGAGCGGCAGCGCGGCCAGCAGCAGCGCGGTGGCGCTGAAGGCGCGCCGGCGTCGCGCGCGGTGGGCAGCGTCGGTTCCCGGCGCGCGGGCGCGCGATCCGCGAGTGCCAGCCTGTGCGAGCCCGGCAGGGCCGGCTGGCGCAGGACCGGTCCGCTCGCCTCGTCCGGCGCCCTCGCACGCCGCTTCCCTGGACGGGAGGCGCGAGGATTCCGCAGGGGCGCGGGCCCTGCCGCCGGGCCGACGGTCTGGAGTATCGTCCGCGGACCGGGGCGGGTCGGCAGCCGGATCAGGACCGGGGGGCAGCGTGAAACCGATCGTCATCGTGCGTCATTCGCGGACCGAGGGACCTGGGCATCTTGCCACGTTCCTCGACCGCCACGGCATCGCCCGCGAACAGGTTGCCCTCGACCGTGGCCAGGCCCTGCCCACGGATGCCGCGCCGCTGGCGGGTCTTGCGTTCATGGGGGGCGCGATGAGCGTGAACGATCCGCTACCCAGGATCGAGCCTGCGCTGGCGCTGATTCGCGACGCGGTTGCGCGAGGGGTGCCGGTGATCGGCCACTGCCTCGGGGGACAACTGCTGGCGAAGGCGCTGGGCGCGCGCGTCGAATCCAGTCCGGTGCGCGAGATTGGCTGGGGGACGGTCACGCTCGAACCCGGCTCGCCGGCGCGCGACTGGTTCGGGGACCGGGGCGACTTCCTCGGCTTTCACTGGCACGGGGAGACCTTCGCGCTGCCGGCGGGCGCGGTGTCTCTCGCCGCGAGCCGCTGGTGCCGGCATCAGGCCTTTGCGATCGGCCCGCACCTCGGGCTGCAGTGCCACATCGAGATGACGGCGCGGATGGTGCGCATCTGGACGCGGGGCGGGCGCCGCGAACTGCGCGAGCACGCGGGCGCGTCGGTACAGCCGGCCGAGCGGATCCTCGAGGGGCTCGAGGCGCGGATCGAGCGCCTGAACGCGCTCGCCGACCACGTGTACACGCGCTGGCTGTCCGGCTGCCGCGGCGCGCATGGCTGACGCGTTCGCGGGCGAGCCGCGCGTGTACGGCGCCCGTCATCCGGCCTGCACGGGCGGCGCGCGCCCGGGCGGTTCGCCGGGCCCGGCCCGGGTCGCGCGCGAGCCGCGTCAGTCGCGGAAGTTGTCGAACTGCACCGGGTAGTCGGTGATCGACTTGCGCACCAGCGCGATCGCCTCCTGCAGGGTGTCCTTCTTGGCCCCGGACACGCGCACCGTGTCGCCCTGGATGCTGCCCTGGACCTTTAGCTTGCTGTCCTTGAGCATGCGCACGATCTGCTTCGCGCGCTCGGTCTCGATGCCGCTGCGTGCCTTGACGACCCGCTTCACCTTGTTTCCGCTGACC
>JBIPNU010000314.1:0-4079 GCA_044370615.1 Burkholderiales bacterium | reverse complement strand
GATCTCGATGTCCTTCTGCCCCAGCCGCAGGGGAAAGGTGGGCTGCGCGGGCGGGTCGAGGATCAGCCTGCCGTAGTTGACGTAGGCGGGGCAGCCGAGCGAGGTGGACGTCAGTATCCGGTGCAGCGCGCCGGGGTCGACGCCGTTGGCCTCGGCCAGCGCGAAGGCCTCGCCGAGCGATTCCACGATGCAGCCGAGCAGGAAGTTGCGCGCGATCTTGACCGCGTTGGCGAGCGAGGGGTCGGCTCCGGCGTCGAACCACTGGCGTCCCAGCGTCTCGAACAGCGGCGCGCAGCGGGCGAGGGCGGCCGGATCGCCGGCGGCCACGATGTCCAGCGCGCCCTGGCCGGCCGCCGCCGGGCGACCGAACACCGGGGCGGCGACATAGGCCGAGTTCGCCTCGCGGTGGGCGCGGGTAAACGCGCGCGCGGTATCCACGCTGACCGAGGCCATGTTCAGGTGCAGCCCGCCGGCGGGCATGCGCGAGGGGAGGCCCGCGTCCAGCCACACCTCGCGGCACGCGCGGTCGTCGCCGAGCATGGTGATCGTGAGTCCGGTCTCGAGCGTCTCGCGCGCGGCGCCTGCCACTCGCGCGCCGCGCTCGCGCAGGCGCTGCGCGGCGGCAGCCGAACGGTTCCAGACCGTGACCGAATGGCCCCGGGCGAGCAGGTGCTCGGCCATCGCCGAGCCCATCTGTCCCAGACCGATGAATCCGACTTCCATTCGAGCCTCCGTGAGCGGGCCGCAGCACCCGGGGGGCCGTCGCTGCGATGGCGAGCGGCGACGATCGGTCGCGCCTCGTCGCGGCGCGCGATCGCCCGCGCGGCGCGGGGCCAACGGTACCGCGGCACCCGGGCGCTGCGCGCAAAGCCGTCGGGACGCTCATCCGCTTTTCGACGCCTCGGGCCGAGTGTATAACTTCGGCACGAGGCACCCATGACAAGCAACGCGCGGGGACAGTGCCCGTCCGAGGTCGCCGCGCCACCAGGAGGACGCATGGACGCGAGGTATGCCGGCCGGGCCGCGTGCGCGGCGCTGTTTCTGCTCGGGACGGCGCCGCTGGCCGCCCAGGACTATCCGAGGGGGCCGCTGCGCATGGTGATCCCCTGGCCCCCCGGCGGGGTCACCGATACCGTCGCGCGCGCGATGAGCGCGGCGCTGTCCGAATCCTTCGGTCGACCCGTCATCCCCGAGAACCGGCCGGGGGCGGCGGGCACGGTGGGCGTGGCGGTGGTGGCCAAGGCGGTGCCCGACGGGCTCACGCTGATGATGACCGACGTCCCCAGCCTCGCGATCAGCGCCACGCTGTATCGGACGCTGCCCTACGACACGCTGCGCGACCTCGAGCCGGTCGCCCTGCCTGCGCGCTCGCCGCTGGTGCTGGTCACCCATCCGAAGTTCGGCGTCACCACCGTCGCCCAGCTGATCGAGCGGGTGAAGGCCGCGCCGGGCAAGGTCTCCTTCGCCTCGTCCGGGCCGGGGTCGATCACCCACCTCGCGGCCGAGCGCTTCATGCAGGACACCGGGTCGCGGATGCTTCACGTGCCCTACAAGGGCGGCGGCCCGGCCACCGCCGCGGTGGTGGGCAGCGAGTCGGACATCTACTTCTCGTGCATCTCGGCGGCGGTGCCGCACGTGAAGTCCGGCCGGCTGGTGAACCTGGGCATCACCTCGCCGAAGCGCTCGGCGCTGTTCCCGGACACCCCGGGGGTGAACGAGACCATCCCCGGCTTCGACATGGGCTGCAATACCGGCTTCTTCACGACCGGGGGCACACCCTCGCCGATCGTCGACCGCATCCATGCCGAGGTGATGAAGGCGGTCGCGCTGCCGCGCATTCGCGACCTGCTCGCGGCCAACCTCGCCGACCCCGCGCCCTACAGCCGCGCCGAGTTCCGCGCGCACGTGGCCGAGGAGGTGCGCAGCTGGGGGGCGATCGTGCGCGCGGCGAACCTGAAGGTCGAGTAGCGCGTCCCGCAGGGTGGTCCCGCGGATCTCGCGAGCCTGCGCGCGGCGGCAGGGCTGCGCGCGGTGCGCACGATCGGACGACGCGTGAGCCGCGAGGCCGGCGCGGAATCCGGCGATCGGCCGGGCGCGGCGAGCGGCGGCCGCGCGCGGCGGAGCGCGAGGAGGCCGTCCCGTCGAGGACATGCGGCGGCGTGAGGCCCGAGGGTGGGGCGCACCTGCCCTGCCCTGCGGATGCGCGCCGGTCGGGCCGACCCCGCGCGGTGACCTTGCTGCATCGGCCGACCGGGATCCCGCCCGCGACCGGCGGCATCCTGGCGCGGAAGGGTCACCATCACGCGCGGGCCGCGGGCACGCGCCGGGCCGCGAACGGACCTACCGGTGCAGGTCGCGGCTGATGAACTCGCCGTTGAGCGGCCAGGACAGGTCGCTCGCGAGGAACACCACCACGTTCGAGAAGTCGTCGGGCTGGTACACGTAGCCCGCGGCGAGCAGCCGCTGCACGTCCGCCTCGCTCTTGCCCACCCGCCACAGCGGCGTGTCGGTGGCCCCGGGACCGAAGCAGTTGATGCGCACGCCGGTGTCCTTGAGCTCCAGCGATACCGCGCGGGTGAAGCCGATGATCCCCGCCTTGGACGCCGAGTAGGCCGAGCCCTTCGGCTGGCCGCGGATGCCGGTGCCGGAGGCGGTGCTGAGCACGATGCCGCGGTCGCGCGGCAGCATGCGGCGCAGGGCTGCGCGCGCGCCGAGGTAGACGCTCCTGAGGTTGAGCGCGATCACCGCGTCCCAGGTTTCCTCGGTCATGTCGACCAGCGCCACGCGCGGGAACATGCCCGCGATGTTGAGCAGCACGTCGAGCGGTCCGTAGCGCGCCTCGGTGGCATCGAGCAGCGCCTCGAAGTCGGCGGCGCGGGTGACGTCGGTGCGCACCGCGAAGGCCTGTCCACCTGCCTCGGTGATGGCCTGCACGGTCTGTTCCGCGGCCGCGACGTCGATGTCGGCGACGGCCACCACTGCGCCCGCGCGCGCCATCGCCACGCCGTAGCAGCGGCCGAGCCCACCGCCACCGCCGGTCATCGCCACCACCTTGCCTTCGAGCAGCCTGGCCTGCATCTCGTCCCCCTTCGCGTCCCGTGCCGGACTCCGTCCGTCGCGGGCCGTCTGTCGCGGGCCCCGACCTCGCCCGATCGACGAGAGTATACGGACTGACCCGCGTTGCGCCCGGGACGGCTCCCGGGACGGCCCCGGGGCCGCGCCGGCGAGCGGGGGCCCGCCCATCGCCCCGGCGCGGTCGCCGCAGGTGTCGGGCGGCAGGCGTTTCGCACGACCCCTTCGCAGCGCCCGCGGCTTCCGCTAGGCTGTGCCGACACGATCGCGAGGCCAGTCCGGTGCCAGGAGCGCAGTCCACCCCGTCGGGTTCCACCGTGCAGCCGGGGGTCGGAGGCGACCGCGACGGGTTGCTGTCGGCGGGCGTGCGGCAGGTGCGCGGGCTGTGGGCCCGGCTCGCCGGCGAAGGGGGTGGTGCGAGCGCAAATGCGCCGCCCGGCCCGCGCGAGCTCCAGCGGCTGCGCGAGTCGCTCGAACGCTGCGCGAGCGAGCACGGGGGCGAGGTCTCCTCGCGCGCCCGTGCCGCGGCGCTGGGCGCGGCCTACCTGCGCATGGGCGAGCCCGCCCGGCGCGCGGTGCTGCGACTGCTCGCGACCGACTTCGGTGCCCGGCCGGAGTCGGTCGACCGCGCGCTGCGGGCGTGGCAGCAGGCAGCCGACGCCCCGACCCGCCTGCTCGCCGAGGCGCGACTGCGCGAGGCCCTGCGCTCGCGCCGGGAATCGGTCCTGCGCCAGTTTCACGCACTGCCCGAGGGCATGAAGTTCCTGGTCGACCTGCGCGCCGAGGTCCTGCACGCGCTCGATGCCGACCCGGCGCTCGGCGCGCTGGAACACGATCTCGCCGTGCTGCTGCAGAGCTGGTTCGATGTGGGTTTCCTGTCGCTCGAGCGCATCACCTGGACTTCGCCGGCCGCGCTGCTCGAGAAGCTGATCGCCTACGAGGCGGTGCACGAGATCCGGTCGTGGACGGACCTGCGACACCGTCTCGAGTCCGATCGCCGCTGCTAT
>JBIPNU010000197.1:0-5338 GCA_044370615.1 Burkholderiales bacterium | reverse complement strand
AGCGGACGGCGCGATCGACCTGTTCGTCGGGTCGTCTTCCGTCGGGCAGGGCATCGAGACGATCTTCGCCCAGATCACCGCAGACGCACTGGGCGTACCCCTCTCGAGGATCCGCAACGTGTTCCACGGGTCGACCACGCTGGTCGAGGCGGGGTGGGGCTCGAACGCCTCCCGCGCGACCGTCATGGGCGGCTCCGCGCTGCTCGATGCCGCCGCGAATCTCAGGCGAGCGATCCGCGAGGCGGCCGCAACGCGGTTCGGCGTTGATGCGGAGTCGGTGGAGCTCACCGACGAGCTGACCGTCGCCCGCGCCGGCGAGCGCGAACGGTCGATCGGTGAACTGTCCGTCGATGGATTTTCCGCCGATGGCACGTTCGTGAGCAGCCAGCGGACCTACAGCTATGGCAGTCACGCCGCGCACGTAGCCGTCGATCCGCGAACCGGCGCGATCGAAGTGATCGACTACGTCGCGGTGGAGGACGTCGGGCGCATCATCAACCCCGCGACCCTCCACGGGCAGGTCATCGGCGGCATCGTGCAGGGACTCGGGGCAGCGCTTCTGGAAGAGGTGGTCTACGACGCCGAGGGGCAGCTCGTGAGCGCGACGATGGCCGACTACCTGACGCCGACATCCGGCGATTTTCCCCGCGTGCGAGCCGTGTCCCTCGAGATGTTCCCGTCTCCCCACAACCCGCTGGGCGCGAAGGGTGCCGGGGAAGGTGGCATCATCCCGGTGGGTGGCGTCATCGCCAACGCGGTCGCTGCCGCCCTGCACGACCTCGGCGTGCAGCCACGCCGATTCCCGCTGTCGCCCTCACGCGTCTGGCAGTTGATCCAGACTGCTTCCGACAGCCGCTCGGAAACCCCACCGGCCACCAGGGAGAGCGCATGACTCAGGCGCCGACGCGAAACGACGTCAGTCATTTTTCGACCAGCGATGGCGTGAAGCTCGCCTACCGGATCGATGACTTCACCGATCCCTGGCAGCCAGCCCCCACGCTCGTGATGCTGCACTCGGCGATGAGCAGCATGCGACGGCTCTACGCGATGGTGCCCCCCTTCACCCGTCACTTCAGGGTGGTTCGCATGGACCTGCGTGGCCACGGCTGCTCGGAGGTTCCACCCGAGTCGCTGCCCTTCTCGCTCGCCCGACTGACCACGGACCTTCGGGAACTGCTGGACCATCTCGGCGTGCAGCAGGCCCATCTCCTGGGCGTATCCGGAGGCGGCTATCTCGCCCAGCGCCTTGCGATCGAGACGCCCTCGCGTGTGGCCAGCCTGCTGCTCTACGCTTCGCGACCCGGCTTCAAGGACAGCAAGGGCGCCAGCTGGATCCCGGAGATGGAACGGCGCGGGCTGCGCACCTTCATCGCCGACACGCTCGAAGAGCGCCTCCCCGTCGGACGACTTTCGGACGCCCATATCGACTGGTTCCTCGACGAGATCTCCCGCAACGATCCCGCGTTCGTGCGGCGGTTCGTGCTGTACATGACCACCCAGTACTGGATGGATGACCTGGCGACGATCCGCTGCCCGACGCTGATCGTCGCCCCTGCCGGAGACGCGATCGGCAACGCATCGGCCTATGACCAGATGCAGCGACTGATCGCAGGCAGCGAACGACTGGACTACGACGCGGCCAACCACAACATCTGCGACTACCTGCCCGACCGGTGCGCGCAGGACGGACTGGCCTTCCTGCGCAGGCATTTCCCGCACATCGCGGGCTGACCCGACGCGGTCAGTCGATCACCTTTGCCGTTCGTGCGACCTTGTGCCACTTGTCCGACTCCGACCGGAAGAACGCGGCAAACTCGTCCGGCGTCATGCCGGCGGTGATTCCCCCCACGCTCAGGATCCGATCGCGTACCGTGGGTGACTTCAGCGCCGCGTTCAGGTCCTGGCTGACCTTGCCCACGATCTCCCGCGGAACGCCCGCAGGCATCGACAGCCCTTGCCACGAACTGGCGTCATAGCCGGGCAAGCCCGATTCGTTGATCGTCGACAGATCCGGGAAGATCGGGAAGCGCTCGCGGGTGGTGACGGCCAGGGCCCGCAGCTTGCCCTCCTTGATGAAGGAGACGAAGCCGACAGCGGGCGCGAATGCAAGCTCCACGCGGCCCGCCAGCTGATCGGTCAGCTGCGCGCCTGCGCCCTTGTAGGTCACCGCCAGGATGTCCACGCCCGCCAGTTGCTTGAACAGTTCGGCTGCAAGGTGGGGGCTGGCACCGCCGCCGCTCGACGCGTAACTCAGCGCGCCGGGGTTCTTGCGAGCCAGCGCGATCAGTTCCTTCACGTTCCTGACCGGAAGCGAGGGATGCGCGAGAAGGATCATCGGCACCTTGGCGACCAGCGAGACGTGGGAGAAGTCCTTCAGCGAGTCGTATCCGGCGTTGGGCGACAGCCGCGAGGCCACGCTCTGCGCGGCAGACACCATGCACATCGTGTAGCCATCCGCAGGCGATCGCGTGCACAGGGTGGTCCCGATGTTGCCGCTGGCCCCCGGACGGTTTTCCGGCACCACGTTATGGCCCCAGGTCTCCATCAGCGCATTGCCCACGATACGGCCGATCGTGTCCGTCGATCCGCCCGGCGGATACGAAAGGATCAGGCGTACCGGCTTGACCGGATAGGCCTGCGCGAGGGCGATAGCCGGCAACACGGCGGCCAGCGACAGCAGCGAACACACGGACTTCAGCTTCATGGGACAGGCTCTCCTTGGCAGCTATGGAAGATCGACCACCTTGCCGCGGCCGACACGCTCGGCTTCGTGGAGGGCAAACGCGGAGAACGCGACATCGCCGATCGCCATGCCCTGCACGATGGCGATGATCCGATCGTCGCGCGAGATCCTCGCAGGCCGGGACCCGCTTGCAACCTCGCAGGCCAGCGCGTCGATACGGCCAAGAAACTTTTCGCGCGTCAGGTGTCCCTGCCGAATCCACGCGCCGCCGTCTCCGACCTCGGATGCGAAATCCGGATCGTCGACCACCAGGCGCGCCCCTTCGGCCAGTACCGCGTAATCGACCTCGTTCTTTCCGCCCATCGTGCAGACGACCGCACCTGGCTTGAGTTGCCCTGCCAGAACCAGTGGCGATGCCGCATCGGTCAGGGTGATCACGAGGTCGGCGCCGTCGACCGCGCGGCTGGGCTGCGACTCGATGCGAATCGGGAAAGGCATGCGCGGAGCGAAGGCCGCGGCGAAGGACGCCATCGACTCGGCGCGCTGCGAGGTCACCCGCAGCTCGGAGATGGTCAGGGTGCTGGCGAGCATCGGCACGATTTCGGTGGAGATACGCCCGGTCCCGAACAGCGCCACGACAAGCGGGCCCGGCCTGCACAGATGCTCGATCAGCGCCGCGCCGAACGCCGCGGTGCGTATGCGGCTGGTCCAGAGCTCGGGCACCAGGCCGGACAGTTCGAGCCCGCCATGCTGGTAGAGCGCCGTGTAATTGCAGGCACTGGTGTCGATTGCCGAACGCCGGGAGATCAGCCGGATGCCGGCATAGCCGACATGGCCGACATTGGCCGCCTTGAACTTGAACCGCCCCGAGCCGTACGCGCTGGCGTCAAGCGTCATGACCGGCGGCGATGACAGGTAACTGCGGCCTGCCGCCTGGTCGAGGAGTGTGCGCCGGGCGAGTTCGAGTGCGCGCTCGGTATCGATGACCGCGCGTACGTCCTCTTCGGACAGGATACGGATGGATGCCATGGATGCTCCGGATCATCGCCCGACTGCGCGGCGATGGGAATGGCCTTATTCGGCCTTGGCTCCCGTGGCCTTCACCACGTTGCGCGCAGTGGCCAGTTCGAGCTTCATGCGCGAGGCCAGCGCCTCCGGCGGACCACCGAATACATCCATGCCCGATTTCGCAAGGCGACTGCGAATCTCGGGCAGCGCAAGCACGCGGTTGACTTCACCATTCACCCGCGAGACCACCTCGCGCGGCAGGCCCGCCGGGCCGAGCAACCCCTGCCAGATGCTGGTCTGTATCTGGGGGAAGCCCGCCTCGGCCATCGTCGGCACTTCGGGCAGCAACGCGCTGCGCTGCCCCGACGTGATCGCCAGCGCGCGAACCTTCCCCGCCCGGGCGTGGGCCGCCGCGGTCGAGAGCTGGTCGAACATGAGAGGCACGTGCCCGGCGATCACGTCGGCATTGGCGAACGGGTTCGATTTGTAGGGGACGTGGAACAGGCGTATGCCGATGAGCTCGCTGAATACCGCTCCCGCGAGATGCCCTGTTGAACCGATGCCTCCACTGGCCCAGCCTATTTCGCCGGGGCGCTGCTTTGCGAAGGCCACGAGGTCCTTGACCGATCTCACCGGCAATGAAGGATGGGCGATCAGCAGCTGCGGTGCGTTCGAGACCCCGACGATGGGGGTGAAGTCCCGGAAGATGTCGTACGGCAGGTTGAGGTTCAGGGCGGGCGAGGTCGAGAACGCGCTGGATGTCATCATCAGCGTGTAGCCATCGGCCGCCTGGCGCGCCACGAAATCCGCGCCGATCGAACCAGTGGCGCCGGGTCGCGCGTCGACCACGATCGGCTGCCCCCAGGCCTCCGAGAGCATCGGTGACAGCTGGCGGGCAAGCGTGTCGGCGGATCCCCCGGCGGCGAACGGAACGATGATACGTACCGGCTTGGCGGGATAGCCCTGGCTGATCGCGGGCGAGGCGCCCAGCAGGAGCAACGCGGGAACCATCAACAGCGCGCGCCACCGCTGCGAGCCGCTGCCCGCCGCGCCACGGACCAGACGTCGAAACATCGATACCCCCTTCATGACAGCGGCTGTGTGCACCACGCTGAAGCCGGACGTTCTGTTCGCACGCAAACTGTATACCAGTGCGTCACGGGCGAGGATGGTCCGGATACAGCACACTGCCGCGCTTCCGCGTGGTGCCCGTCCGGTCCTCGCTCTTCGCGAGCGTGGCGAAGCCTGCCGCCCGACGTGCGTACGCAGCGAAGCCCGCTCAACACGCCGCCACCTCCACGGATGAATCCACCAGCAACACCGCTTCGACACCCTCGGCGATGGCAAGGCGCTCGGTGCCGCCGTACACCACCCCGCATCGTCCGGGCTTCACGTCGCCGCAGGCCAGGTGGAAGCCCCGCTCGATCTTCGGCGCAAGCGAGCGCTTGATCTCGATCGCCGAGGACGCACGCGGGCCCGGCTCCTCCAGCAGCAGGTCGATCTCCGCGTCGGCCGCGGTGCGAAAGAAGCTCGCCTGCGTGCACTGCGGCGCAGCGTCGATAGCGATTCGATCGCCGGCCCCTCCCAGCGGCCGCCAGCCACGGGCTGTCCCGGCAACGCTTCGTGGTCGGCTATCCCCCCGTTGCG
>JBIPNU010000005.1:0-18096 GCA_044370615.1 Burkholderiales bacterium | reverse complement strand
CAGCCCTGCCGCCATGCGAGTTCCAGCCCTTCGCGTCGCGTGCCGCCCGCGTTGCGGAAATCGGTGCGCCCGCCGGTCGAACTGTTGACCACGATCTCGTCGGCGGTGTCGATCCTGAACGCGGCGGCAGTGAGCATGCCGTCGCGCCCGGTGAGCGCCTTCAGTCCGATCTCGCGGTGCAGGCTGGTGGAGGGGCGAAGCGCGAAGTTGAGGCCGGTGGCGCCGCCGGGGCGGTAGGCGAGTTCGGCGAACGTCGGGGTTTCGAAACCGCGGCCCATGTTCGCGTAGGCGTTGACCAGGGGCGTGAGGCGGTAGGTCGCGCCCAGAGCGGGCGTAGTGCGCGAGTAGGACAGGGTTCCGCTGTCGTCGGGGTTGCCGGCGGCGATGAAGTAGTCGCGCGAGTCGAAGCCGACCCGGCTGTGGCGCAGGCCCGCCAGCACGCCCAGCCGTTCGCTCGCGCGCCATTCGGCCTGGGCGTATACGTCGGTGCTGGACACGGTGTCATCCTCGTCGCGCTTGAGCGCGCCGCCGATGCCGTTGTTGTTGATGAATCCCCGCCGGCGCTCGGCCATGCGATCGTGATCCATCCCGATCGACAGCGTGAGCGGCTTGCCCGCGAGCCGCGCATCGCGGGTAAGCCGCAGGCCCGCGCCGCCGTAGGCGCGGTCGAGGTCGACCACGCCCCCGGAACTGGTGGCCGCCGCCTGTGCCGCCAGCGGGATCGCCAGGTACTGCACGACCTGCCGGTCGCCGAGGTAGGCGCGGGCCTGCAGTCGGGTGTCGCCGTCCAGGGGGAGATCCCAGGTGAGGCCGCCCTGGTTCTGCGCAATGCTCTTGCGGGTGTTGAAGGTGAAGGCCGCCGACACCGCCTGGCGACGGTTCTGCGCCACCTGGGCCGCGGTGAGCCCCAGCGGATCGAGCGTGTCGGGCTGGTCGAGTCGGTTGGCCACCAGCGTGAGCGTGCCCCGGTCGCCGAGATCCTGACTGAGTTTCACGTGAGCCTGGTCGCGGCGGGCGCTGCTGTGGGCGCGGTAGCCATCGGTCATGAACCGCGACGCGTCGCCCGTCACGCCGAGGCCTCCGCTGCGGATCCCCGCCTGGACGCCCGCCTTCCAGGTGCCATAGCCGGCGCCCATCAGCTGGGTGGACAGCGTCGGCTGCGCGGGAGCGTCGGCGGTGAAGATCTGCACCACGCCGCCCGAGGCATTGCCGTAGAGGCTCGCGAACGGCCCGCGCATCACCTCGATGCGGCTGGCGGTGGGCAGGTTGAAGGAGGCGGCCTGTCCCTGTCCGTCGGGCATCGTGGCCGGGATGCCGTCGGCGATCAGGCGCACTCCGCGCACGCCGAATGCGGCGCGGGCGCCGAACCCGCGCGAGGACACCTGCAGGTCCTGTGCGTAGTTCTGCCGGTTCTGCACGGCGATGCCGGGCACTCGCCCGAGCGACTCGGACAGGTTCACCTGGGCGTTGCCCTCGCGGATGACGCCTCCGTCGACGGTGTCGATCGCCACCGGCAGATCCATCGGGTCGCGCTCGACCCGGGTCGCGCTCACGGTGACCTCAGGCAGTACCCGAGCGGCGGGGGCACTCGGCGCGGACTGCGCGTGAGCCCCCTGAATCCCGGCGAGCGCGACCGATGCCGCGGCGATCGTCGCCCGGCGACTGTCTCTCTCCCCCATGTCACTCCCCCTGGCTGCTCGAGCCTGCCGCAAGGATAGCCGGACCGGGCGCGGCCCGCGCGGAGAAGTCGGCCGGCAACGTGGCGCGACGATACGACCCGGCGGCACGACCGGGCGATACGGTACGCAGACACGGTCCGCAGACTCGGTCCGCAGACTCGGTTCGCAGACTCGGTCCGCGGACACGGTCCGCAGACACGGTCCGGAGACAGGGGCTTGCGACCGGGGCCGGCGTCCGGGGCGATCGACCGGGGGCGGTCGACCGGGGGCGATCGACCAGGGCGATCGACCAGGGCGAGCGACCGGGGGCGATCGACGTGGGCGAGCGGCCCGGGCGAGCGCCACGGGTCGGCGAGACCTCGCCTGCGGCCGAGACCCCGGGGCTTGATGCAGGTCAAGATCGCGCGGCCGGCCTTCAGGGAACCTGCGGCTTCAAGAGGAGGTTCGCCCATGGATGACATCACCGCGCCCGTGTCCACCGCGCTGCCGCCCGACCGACTGCGACGGCGCTGCGATCCGGCCATGCTTGGCGCGGCACCCGCCCCCGGCCCCGGGACGTCGGACGCCAGCGCTGCGGTTGGCCAGGCGCGGGCGGTGGCGGCGATCGAACTCGCGGCCGGGGTCCCGGCCGACGGCTTCAACCTGTTCGTGATCGGCTCGCCGGGCGTGAGTCGGCGCGAGGTGGTCGAGTCGCTGCTGCGCGCGGGCATGGCCAGTCGCGAGCCGCCCAGCGACTGGGTCTATGTCAACCACTTCGCCGACCCGCAGCGACCGCGGGCCCTGCGCCTGCCGCGAGGCCGTGGCGTCGCGCTGCGCAAGGCGATGGAGCGGATGGTTCAGGAACTGCAGGCCACCATTCCCGCGGCCTTCGAGTCCGACGAGTACCGACTGCGGGTCGAGCACGCCGAGCGCGAGGTGGCCGAACGGCAACGGGCGGTGTTCGAATCGGTGGCGGCTACCGCCGCCGCGCAGGGCCTGGCCCTGCTGCGCACCCCGGACGGATTCACCCTCGCGCCGACGAAGGATCGCGAAGTACTGTCCCCGGCAGCGTTCGAGGCGCTGCCCGAGGCCGAGCGCGAGCGCATCGCCGGTGCGATGGCTGCGTTGCAGGAGCCGCTGCAGGAGGCGGTGGCCCGGGCGGCCGAGGCGCGACGGCGGCATTTCGAGCAGGTACGCCGGATCAACGAGGAGGTCACCGCCACCGCGGTGGCCGCAGGGATGGCCGACCTGCGCCAGGCCAATGCCGACCTGCCGGACGTGATCGCCTATCTGGCCACGGTCGAGCGCGACATCGTCGCCAACGGGGAGCTGTTCCGCCGCCGCGGCGAGGCGATGGGCGAGGGCATGCCCGCGGCTGCAGTCGACGGGCCTTCGGTGCGTCGCTATCGCGTGAACCCGCTGGTCGACGAGCCCGGGTTTGCGCAGGGGCGCGGCGCAGGCATGCCGGTGCTCTACGAGGAGAACCCCACCTGCGCGAACCTCGTCGGTCGCGTCGAGCACCTGGCGCAGTTCGGCGCGCTGCTCACCGACTTCAACCTGATCAGGCCGGGCGCGCTGCATCGCGCGAACGGCGGCTGCCTGATGCTCGATGCTGCGCGGGTGCTGACCCAGCCGTTCGCGTGGGACGCGCTCAAGCGGGCGCTGAACGCGCGCCAGGTACGGGTGGAGTCGCCCGGCCAGCAGCTGGGGCTCGTGAGCACCGTCTCGCTCGAGCCCGAGCCGATCCCGCTCGACCTGAAGGTCGTGCTGTTCGGCGATCTGTCGCTCTACCAGCTGCTGCATGCGTTCGATCCGGACTTCGCCGGGCTGTTCAAGGTGGCGGCGGATTTCGCGGAGGACATGCCGCGGACCGCTGCCGCCGAGCGCGACTATGCACGCGCGCTGGAGGCACTGGCGGCCGCGCGCGGACTGCCGATGCTCGAGCGCGCCGCGATGGCGCGGCTGGTGGACGAGGCTGCCCGCGCCGCGGGCGATGCCCAGCGGCTGTCGCTCGATCTGCCGCGCGGGGTCGATCTTGCTGCCGAGGCGGCCTGGTGGGCACGCCGCGGTGGCCGTGACACGATCACCGAGGCCGATATCGGGCAGGCGGCGCACGCCCGGGAGCAGCGCCTGGCCGGACCGCGCGAGCGGCTCCAGCAGGCGATCGCCGCGGGCGAGCTGCTGGTGCGCACCGCCGGTGGCGTGGTCGGGCAGGTCAACGGGCTCAGCGTCTACCCGATCGGCGACCAGACCTTCGTGCAGCCCACCCGGATCACCGCGACCGCGCGGCTGGGCGAGGGGCACCTGGTCGACATCCAGCGCGAGACGGCGCTGGGTGGTGCCATCCATTCCAAGGGCGTGCTGATCCTCGGCGGCTACCTCGCCGCGCGCTACTCGGCGCGGCGGCCACTGTCGCTCGCCGCCACGCTGGTGCTGGAGCAGACCTACGGACTGGTGGAGGGCGACAGCGCTTCGCTCGCCGAGCTGTGCGCGCTCGTCTCCGCGCTCGCCGGCGTGGAGCTGCGTCAGGGTGTCGCGGTCACCGGTTCGGTCGACCAGCATGGCGCGGTGCAGGCGATCGGCGCGGTCAACGCGAAGATCGAGGGCTTCTTCGACGTGTGCGTCGCCCAGGGCCTCACCGGCGAGCAGGCCGTGGTGATCCCCTCCGGCAACGCCGGCCAGCTGATGCTGCGCGAGGACCTCGTCGAGGCGGTACGGGCCGGGCGATTCGCGGTGCATGCAGTCGCCTGCGTCGACGAGGCGCTGGAGCGACTCACCGGACTGCCCGCGGGCGATCCCCTTCTGGGTGTGAACCCCGGCACGGTGAACGGACGGGTGATGGCGCGGCTGCGCGAGTTCCACGAATTGCGGCGCGCCGAGGTCGGCGGGCGCCGCTGGCCGGCGGCCGCGCACGGCCACGTCGGCGAATCCGAGGGCTGAGGCACCGGCGGGCAGCCGCCGGTGCTGGCGACAGGCGACCGGCGGCTCTCAGTAGCCCTGCGGACCGAACACCGTGATGCCCAGCCGCCGCTCGAGCGCGCGACCGAATCGGTACTTCATCTCGGCGCCCTCGTAGGTCATCGGTGGCGTGCCGAGGTAGTCGGCCTCGGGCGCGACCCTGAGTACCGTCAGCGACGGCCCCGGGGTCCGGACGATCCCCGGCAGCGCCGCGGCGAGCCGCTCGGCGCTGTCGAGCGTGCACGCGTGCTCGAATCCGGCGGCGCGCGCGAGGGCCGCATAGTCGGCGCGCCCCTGGTTGACCATCGGCAGCGCGCCCACCGTCTGGTAGACCCCGTTGTCGACGACGAAGTGACGCAGATTGGCGGGGCGCTGCGCCGCCTCGGTCAGCAGGCACCCGAGGTTCATGCACAGCGAGCCGTCGGCGTTGATCACCCAGACCGGGACCTGCGGCAGCGCGACTGCCAGCCCGAGGGCGAAACTCGCGGCAAAGCCCATCGCGCCGTGCAGGTAGAAGCTGTCCTCGCTGCGGGTGACCGCCCACCACTCGTTGGCCGCCATGCCCAGCGCGCAGACGACGACCGCGTCTTCGCGCTGGGTGGCCAGTACCTCCATTGCATCGCGGACCCTCATGGGCGCGGTTCCGCTGCACGGGTGTGCCGGCCGGTCGGAGGCGACCGTCCGGCCACCTGCGGCGCATCACCTCGACGGGTGCTGCACGCACCGCGCGGGCCGCGGCTGCACGCGCTCGCCTCGCGCAGGCGCGGCGTCGCGGTGCTGGAAACCTGCGCGTGCGGCTGGTGGCGGGTGCTCATGCGGGGGCTCCCGCGATGGCCGTCGCGGTTCCCTTGAGCAGGCGGCGCGACAGCAGCGCGATGAACGGCCGCTTCTGCAGACGGCAGGCTTCCCAGGCGTCAGGCAGCCGGTCGAGGTCCTCGAGGCGGTCGAACACGTGGTAGGGAAAGTCCCAGGTGTCCAGCAGCGGCCGCAGGCGCCGTCCCTGCACTTCCTGGTAGATCCGGTGATCGTCGATCGAGCCGCGGAGGCTGACGAGGCAGAACACCGGGATCTGGTGGCGCAGGTTGAGGGTGGCCAGTTCGCCGGTGCAGGTCAGCAGTCCGGTGGCGCCCATGATCGCCACCGCGCGCACGCCGCCGAAGAAGGCCCCCGAGCAGATCGCGACCGCCTCCGCCTCGCGCGCGACCGGGATGTGCCGGATAGCCGGGTCGGCGTCGAGGCAGCGGATGAGCGGTGCCACCCAGTCGTCGGGCAGGCTGGCGGCGAGCGTGACTCCGCAGCGCCCGAGCTGGGCGCGAAGGCGGGCGGTGGCATCCACGTCAGGCGGGCTGCCCGTCGCGCAGGATCTCCTCCTCGCCGTGCTGCGCGAGCAGGTCGAGCAGCTTGCGACGCATGAGAAGGCCGGGGCGATCCGAGTCCATGTGGAACTCCGCGCGGCGCCGGGTATCGAGTGGCATGTCGTCATCGACCGCTTCGAGGATCAGGCGGTCCTCGTCGACCACCGCTCGGTCGAAGGCAATGATCGCCTCCGCAGGCACGTCGGCCTCGGCGTCGTTGCGGTAGCTCCACTGGATGATCTGGCAGCGACCCTGGTCGATCGGCGTGGCCACCGAGTAGATGCTCTGCCGCAGGCCGGTGGGGTAGGTGATCCCCATGCGCCGCGAGAAGGGCATGAACCAGTTGAGGTCGACGGTGCGAACGGTCTCGTCCGCGTCGATGTTCAGGTGCCGCTTGCCGGAGTCGGGGTTGCGCACCGGCTGGATGATGGCCATGTCGAAGCCGTAGTCGCGGTCGACGATCTCCCCGCGCGGGGGTACCGGGCGGTCGCGCAGGCCCTGCATCGCGCTGTGCACGAAGCTCTGGTGGGCGAAGTCGAACGCGTTCTCCATGAACCGGATGCCGCTGCAGTTCCAGGGCTCGTAGAACTGGTCGACCTGGCGAAAGCCGGGCGCGCCCGCCTCGGGCAGGTACGGGATCGGCAGCAGTGGCTCCTCGAGCGCGACCCACGCGTAGCCGTAGCGCTGCTCGCACCGATAGCTGGGCACCTTCGCGCCGGCGGGAATCGCGGTGTCGGGCTGCTGAGGGATGCGCACGCACCTGCCGCTGCGGTCGTACGACCATCCATGGTAGCCGCAGACGATCCGCGAGCCCTCGCACCAGCCGCGGGAGAGTTGCGCGGTACGGTGGCAGCAGCGGTCGGCCAGGGCCACCGGCTCGCCGGCATCGTCCTGCCACAGCACCAGCCGCTCGCCCAGCAGCACGAAGGGCTGCGGCCCCTGCGCGAGCAGGGACATCGGCATCACGCAGTGCCAGAACTTTCGGAAGATCTTCTGTCGTGCCTCGATCATCGGAGCGCTCCTGCGGTGGGGTGGCGGGGCCGAAGGGGATCCAGGGACTCCCGGGCGCGCCGGACCGGTCGGGTAACCGGCCGACCGGCGCCCGGGTCAGGTGCCCGCCGCGCGGGCGTGCATCGGGCGCTCCGGCGCGTCGGCCCACAGGTCAGCCGTGCACTTCTTCCTCGCCATGCTCGCGCAGCAGCTTGAGCAGCTTCTCCCGCATCACCAGCCCGGGCCGGTCCGAGTCCATGTGGAACTCCACCCGGCGCGTGGTGTCGATACAGGCGTCGTGGTCGGTGCTCTCCAGAATGAACTTGTCCTCGTTGGTGACGGCGCGGTCGAAGGCGATGATGTCGCTGGCAGGCACCTCGTCCTCGGAGTCGCTGCGGTAGCACCACTGCACGACCATCGACGAGTGGTCGTCGATCGGTGTCGCGTTGGTGATGATGGTGTGGTGCAGTCCGTTCGGATAGGTGATCGCGAGCCGCCGCGAGAACGGCAGGAACCACGTGCCCCGCATGATCCGCACCGTCTCCTCGGCGTCGCTGCCGACCACGTTGCGGGCCATCGTCGGGTTGTTCACCGGCGTCTCGACCAGGGTCTCCAGTCCCCAGTCGGAGACATCGAGGGTCATCCTGCGCGGCACGTGGTTCTTCGGGCCGAAGGTGCCCTTGTGCACGAAGGACAGATGCGCCATGTCGAAGGAGTTCTCCATCAGGCGCAAGCCCGCGCAGTTCCACACCTCGTAGAACTGGTCGATCTGGCGATATCCGAGGCGTTCCTCGTCCAGGTCGAAGATTGGCAGCAACGGGTCCTCCAGTGCGACCCAGGCATAGCCGTAGCGCGCCTCGCAGTGGTAGGCGGGGACCTTCGCGTTGGCCGGGATGGCGGCGTCGGTGTTCTGCGGGATGCGCACGCAACGGCCGGTGCAGTCGTAGGTCCAGCCGTGGTAGCCGCAGACGATGTTGCCGTCCTCGACGAAGCCGCGGGACAACTGCGCGGTCCGGTGGCAGCAGCGGTCGGCCAGCGCGACCGGGCGACCCTCGGGGCCCTTGAACAGCACGATGCGCTCGCCGAGCAGGGTGAACGGCCTGGGCCCGTCCTCCAGCATCGGCATCGGCATCACCGGATACCAGAACCGGCGCAGGACCTTCTGTCGGGTGACCAGCATGGCAGTGTCTCCTTCGGGGTGTCGGACAGCAGGGGAATCGGTGAGCGGGACGGATGATGTGCGCCGGAGGGCGGCGGGTTGCCTTCGCAAGCGCGGTGGTGGCGATCAGCGGTGGACTTCGGCCTCGCCGTGCTGCTCGAGCAGTTCCATCAGCTTGCGCCGCATCAGCAGGCCGGGACGGTCCGAATCCATGTGGAACTCCACCCGTCGCCGGGTGTCGACGGCCGCATCCGGATCGGTCGCCTCGAGGATGGCGCGATCCTCGTCGACGATCGCGCGGTCCCAGTCGATCAGCGCCTGCGCCGGGCAGTCCGATTCGGTGTCGTTGCGGAACAGCAACTGGACGAGCTGGATCGAGCCGTCGTCGATCGGCGTCGCGCAGTTGAAGATCACGTGCTGGATGCCGCTCGGATACGTGGCGTGGAAGGTCCTCGAGAAGGGCATGAACCAGCGGTTGCGCAGGTGCCGGGTCGTCACCGGGTTCGGGTCGCCGGTGATGCGCAGTGCGTGCGGCGGGTTGTTGATCGGCACGATCGATTCGGACTCGAAGCCCCAGTCGGTCGGCCACAGCTCGTACTTCGACGGCTTCGGCTGGTCGTACTGGCCGAAGGTGTTGCGATGGACGTAGGAGAAGTGCGCGTTGTCGAACGAGTTCTCCATCATGCGCAGCGCCCCGCAGTCCCAGCGCTCGTCGAACTGCTCGATCCGCCGGAAGCCGGGCATCGCGGCTTCGGGCACGTCCGGGATCGGCTGCAGCGGGTCTTCCAGCGCCACCCACGCGTAGCCGTAGCGCGCCTCGCAGGCATACGAGGCGACGCGGGCCCCGGAGGGAATCGCGCTGTCGGGCTGCTGGGGAATCGACACGCAGCGACCGGTGCGGTCGTAGGCCCAGCCGTGGTACCCGCAGGCGAGGCGACCGTTGTCGTAGAAGCCGCGGGAGAGCTGCGCGGTGCGGTGGCAGCAGCGATCCCGCATCGCGACCGGACGCCCGTCACCGTCCTGCCACAGGACCAGCGGCTCGCCGAGCAGGGTGAAGGCCCTGGGGCCATCGGCCAGCGCCGAGAGCGGCAGGGTCGCATACCAGAATCGACGGAGAACCTTCTGTCGGGTGACGAGCATCATGGACTCCCGGCAGGGGGATTCGGGACGGGGGGGCGGAAGGCGTGCAACTCGGCGATCAGCCGGCACCAGCCGCTCGCGAGCGAGGCGAGCAGGGCCGCGCCCATCTCCGGCGTGGCCGGGCGCGGATCGCCGATCACGCCGCTCACGCTGATGTCGTGCGTGAGCCACGCACGCGGCAGGCGACCTTCCAGCGACAGCAGCGACCCTTCGGGCAACGCAGGCGGGTACTCGGCCACCCTGCGCTCCGGATGCACCTGGTCGGGCAGCAGCGCCATCATCAGGGCCGTCTCGGCCGCCCCGGCATGGATGCCTTCGGACCTCGTTGGGGACGTTCCAGACGAACAGCGGAAAGAGGTTGAAATCGGGATGGCGCTCGCGCGCGTCGCGCGCAGCCATGTCGATCACCTGGGGCTGCCCGCCGTGGGCGTTCACGAAGGCGAGCTTGCGGAAGCCCATGCGGTAGACCGAGTCGGCGACCTCCGCGAGCAGCGCACCCAGCGTGGCGCCGGACACCGTCACGGTTCCGGGGAAGCGGATGTGTTCGTTGGACTTCCCGTAGCACAGCGGCGGGAGGCACAGGCAGGGTACCTCCGGGGGTAGCGTGCCCAGCGCGGTGCCGAGTACGCCCATCACGATCGCGCTGTCCACCGCCAGCGGGAGGTGCGGGCCATGCTGCTCGATCGCCGCGACCGGTTGCAGCACGACGACGTCTTCCTTGCCGGGCAGGTCCCTGACCTCGTCGGTGGTCAGGTACGGCAGGAAACGATGGGGCGGAATCCATCCGTGGAGCATCAGGCGCCTCCCAGCACGGCGAGGTCCTCGGCGTCCAGGCGATCGGCGACTCCGCCCCGGATCAGTGCGGCGAAGTCCTCGTCGGGCACCATGGTCGTCAGGCAGTAGAGGCGCGTGGGGCCGGTGTTCTCGATCACGTGCTCGACACCCGGAGGGACGCGCAGGCTGTCGCCGCGCACGAGCGGCAGCCGCTTCCCGCCGGCGACCGCCAGCCCCTGGCCGTGCAGGACGTAGAAGCTCTCCCATGCCCGGCGGTGGGTGTTCGGCGGCGTGCGGCCGCCGACGTCGAAGATCTCCACGACGCTCACGTAGCCGGAGGGCGCCTCGTGCGGATCGATCAGCATGACGAAGCGGTTGGAGTCGGTGGGCGAGATCCGGTACACCGGGCAGTCGGCCAGGCGGCGCGCCTGCAGGCCCTCCTCGGGCGCCGGTGCCGGTGCGATCGACGACCCGGCCGCCGGTCGCCCGAGCGGGTCGTGGCCGTCGGCGGCGCACGCGCGTTCGATCATGGCTGCCGCTCCCGTCGACCGGCTCCCGGGTGCCGTCGCGAGCCGACCGCTGCTGCGCAGGCCGAACCTGCGCGATCGCACGCACGCCGCGACGGGGTTCCCGTCGGGTTCCGACGGGAACGCGGGTGTCTCGGCAGGTCGGCGTTCATGCCGGCAGCCCCCGGACGAGCGAGGCGCTGTCGATCACGAATCCGAAGCAGGTTCGCACGTTGTAGAGCGTGGCCTGCAGGCAGTAGTCGGGCGAGGTGGTGGCGGTACAGTCCTCGAGCAGCAGCGTGTCGTAGCCGAGGAAGTTCGCGTCCATCAGCGTTGCGAGCACGCACTGGTCGGCATTCACGCCCGCGAACAGCAGGGTCCGGATGCCGTGCGTGCGCAGGATGCTGTCGAGCGGGGTATCCCAGAAGCCGCTCATCCGGTACTTGTCGACGTGGATGTCGCCGCGGGCGGGCTTCAGCGCATCCACGATCGCGGCCGACCGGCTGTCCTTCTCGAGGACGCGCGCACCGCGCAACGGGCCGCCGGGGAGCGGGTCGCCGAGGCCGACACTCGCGCCGTCCGGATCGTAGACGTGCAGCAGCGCGGGCGAGAGGTTGCGGCGGTCGGGCCGGTTGCCCCAGTTGAGCCAGATCACCGGGACGTCGGCTCGCCGCAGGCGCGGCAGCAGTCGCTTGAGCGGGGCGATCGGCGCGCCGGCGCCCGACACGTCGACCCCGATGCCGGCGAGCCAGCCCCCCGGGTGGCAGAAGTCGTTCTGCATGTCGACGACCACGAGCGCGGTGCAGGCGAGGTCGATCTCCAGCGCCTGCGGCTGGGCTTCGATGCTGGCCCTGCGCACCGGTCGCGGCGTGCGAACCATGTCCACCCGCTCCCGGGACACCTGCCACTGCTCGCCCGGGCGGGCGCCCATCGGGCGGGTGGAATCGGTGCGGGCGAGAGGGCGACGAGGCGTGCTCATTGCATCATGCTCCCGACGACGGCGCGCGCCTGCGCGCCGAGTTCCTCGAGGTCCAGGCCGGGGATCGCTCCGTCGCGAACGACCTCGCGCCCACCGACCAGGAGCGACTGCAGTCGCGGCCGGCCTCCGGCGACCACCGGTCCGATCGCCGGATCGTGGAGCCCGAGGTAGCGCGGGTCGTCGAGCGAGTAGATCGCGAGGTCGGCCGCACGGCCGGGTTCGAGTGCGCCGGTGTCCAGCCCCAGCACCCGGGCCCCGCCCGCCGTTCCCCAGCCGATCACGTCCTCCGCGCTCACCGCGTCGGCGCCTCCGTCGAAGCGGTCGACGCCGCGCGCGGCGCGGTGCACCAGCCAGGCCAGGTGCGCCTCGGAGATCATGTCCGCCGCCTCGTTCGATGCGGCCCCATCGACGGCCAGCGACACCGGCATGCCGGCAGCCGCCATCGCCGGGGCCGGCGCGATGCCGCTGCCCAGTCGCGCGTTGCTGGCCGGGCAGTGGGCGATGCCGGTGCCGGATCGGGCCATCAGGCCGATCTCGGCTTCGCTCACATGGCACAGGTGGGCGAACCAGACGTCGGGTCCGATCCATTCCCGGTCGGCGCAGAACTCGACCGGGGTGCGGTCGTGCGCCTCGCGGAAGTAGCGCAGGTAGTCCTGGTTCTCCGACAGATGGGTGTGCAGCCGAAGGCCCATCGCGCGCGCGGCGCGCGCCATCATCGTGAGTTCTTCGGGACGCACGCGGTAGGTGGGCGTCGTCGGCGCCATCACGATGCGTCGCATCGCATGGGGCGATGCGTCGTGGTAGCGGGAGGCCAGTCGCTCGACGTCGGCGATGATGTCCTCGACGCGCTCGGGGCGCAGCTCGGGCGGGGTGTCCTGTTCGAATCCGGGCTGGGGCCGGGTCATGCCGCCGCGGCAGAGCACGAAGCGAAGGCCCAGTTCCTCGGCCGCGGAGAACAGGATCTCCGCGCCGTCGTACCCGATTCCCGGGTAATACAGGTAGTGGTGGTCGGCGACGGTCGTGCAGCCCGAGAGCATCAGTTCCACCAGGCCGATGCGAGCGGCCACCCGAAGGGCTTCGGCGTCGATGCGGTGCCGGTAGCGTCCGGTCACCTCCACCAGCCATTGCGAGAGCGGGGCGTTGATGCCCGCCGGTACCGCCTTGAGCACGCTCTGGAACAGGTGATGGTGGGTGTTGACCCAGCCTGGATAGACCACGCAGCCCGAAGCGTCGAGCACGCGCTCGCCGGGAAGTGCGTCGAGCCGCCCCACTTCGTCGATCCTGCCGTCGCGGATGCGGATGTCCACCGCCCCGGCCCGTGCGAGATCACCGCCCAGGCCGGTCATCGCGGCGTGGGCACCCCGCACGAGCAGGTCGGGGCCTGGAGCGGGAGCGGCGGGAGCCGAAGCCATGGGTTCAGCCCTCCTGCACCATTTCGCTGTCGTGCCAGGTGCCGAGGAACAGCCGCGACAGCCAGACCATCAGCGCGAACAGGAGCACGCCGGTCACCGTGATCAGGAGCAGCGCGGCGAACAGCCGCGGGATGTTGAGCTGGAACCCCGCCTGCAGGATCTGGTAGGCCAGTCCGGCCCCGGTGCCGCCGGTGCCCGCGACGAACTCGGCGACGACGGCGCCGATCAGCGCGAGGCCCGACGAGATGCGAAGTCCCCCGAAGAAATAGGGCAAGGCCGAGGGGATGCGCAGCCGCAGCAGGGTCTGCATCCGGGTCGCCCGGTTCATCCTGAAGAGGCTCAGGAGTCCCGGGTTCACCGACCGCAGGCCCAGCGTGGTGTTGGAGATGATCGGGAACAGGGCAACCAGCGTCGCGCAGATCGTGAGCGCGATCGTCGGGTTCTTCACCCAGATGATGATCAGCGGCGCGATGGCGACGACCGGCGTCACCTGCATCAGCACGGCATACGGGAAGAACGACACCTCGATCCATCGACTCTGCACGAAGAGGAACGCGATGGTCGTGCCGATCACCACCGCGCAGGCGAACGCGAGGAAGGTGATCTTCAGGGTGACCAGCAGCGACGAGGAGAGCAGCCCCCAGTCGGTGACCAGGGTGCGGGCCACCGAGACCGGACCGGGCACGAGGTACTGCGGCACCTTCAGCAGCGTCACCAGCGCATGCCAGACCGCGATCACCAGCACCCCGACCATGAGCGGGGCCGCGATGCGCGCGAACTTCGGGTTGTGCACCAGGGGCGTCATGCGGACGTGTCTCCGGCTGCGCTGGCTTCCATCAGCAGTTCGGTCAGCTCGCGGCAGTAGCGGGCGAAGGACTGGGTGACCCTGAAGGCGTCCGTCCGCGGGTGCGGCTCGTCGATCACCACTTCCCGGAACACGCGACCGGGGCGGGCGGCCATCACCACCACGCGGGTGGACAGGAACACCGCTTCGTAGATGCTGTGCGTCACGAAGATCACGGTGAGCTTGCGCGCCCACCACAAGCGGATGAGGTCGGCGTCGAGCCGGTTGCGGGTGATCTCGTCCAGCGCGCCGAAGGGCTCGTCCATCAGCAACAGGTCGGGTTCGTTGACCAGCGCCCGGGCGATCGACACCCGCATCTGCATGCCGCCGGAGAGTTCCCTCGGGTAGTGCCGCCCGAAGCCCTTCAGCCCGACCAGGTCGAGGGCGCTGTCCACGCGCGGCTGTGCGGCGCCCGGGGCCACGCCGGCGAGATCCAGTGGAAGGCGCACGTTGCGGTCGACCCGGGCCCAGGGCATCAGGGTTGCGTCCTGGAACACGAAATCCAGGCGGCGACCTTCGCCGCGAACCTCGTCGAAGCCGCCCCCCCACCACCGCAGGCGCCCGTAGGAGGGCTGGAGCAGTCCGGCGACCATCTTGAGCAGGGTGGACTTGCCGCAGCCCGAAGGTCCCAGCAGCGTGACGAATTCACCGGCGCGGATCGACAGGTCGACCGGATCGAGCGCGCGGGTGCCGTTCGGATAGACCTTCTCGGCGGCGAGCGCCTGCACGACCGTCGCGCCCGCGGTGTCCGCCGACGGTGACGCCGACGCGCGCGACGGGGTATCCACCGGGGCGGCGTGCAGCAGATCGGGCGGGGGCATGATGTTCATCCGGGGGGCGTTCGCGCAGGTGCGGTTCGAGGGATGGCGAGGCGGGGCTGCGGCTCTGGTGACGGCGCGAGGGTGCTCATGCGCACGACCGGACTCGGTCCTCCGGGTTGGCGGTCGCGATGCCCGCGGCGGCTCCGATGGCTCCGGCGGCCGCGACGGCGGTGGCGGTGGCGGGCTGGACGATCCCGGCGCGGTCCGGCCGCGGCGACCTCAGGGCATCACGCGCAGGTTGCGCACGAACTGGGTGGTGTAGGCCTGGCGGAAATCGACATCCGACCGCAGCAGCCCGGCCCCGACCATGAAGTCGAAGGTCCGCTTCCAGCGCTCGTCGGTGATCACGCCGATCCCGAGTTTCGCCGCATCCCCGCCGGTGACCAGGCCGTGCTCCTTGAGCTTGGCCACGCCGAAGGCCATCTGCTCTTCGGTCATGTTCGGGTTGTCCTTGCGGATCAGCGCGTTGCCCGGCGCCGGGTTTTCGAGGTAGCTCTTCCAGCCCTCGACGGTGGCGCGAACGAAGCGCTGCATCACGTCGGGGCGCTCCTTGACCGAGCGCTGCATGGTCACCATGGTGGTGCCATAGGGCGGGTAACCATCATCGGCGAACAGGAAGAACTTCGTCTTCACGCCCTGGCGCATCGCGGCGAACGGCTCGGACGAGAGGTACGCCTGCTGCACGAGGTTGCGGTCGTTGAAGAAGGGCTGGAGGTTGAACGTGTAGGCGCGGATCTGGTCGTCGGTGTACCCGTACCGGCTCTTGAGCCACGGCCACCAGGTCGTGCGTCCCGAGGTGGCCACGAGGATGGTCCTGCCCTTGAGCGCGCCCAGGCTGGGCACGTCCTCGTGGGTGAGCATGCCCTGCAGGTCGCGCTGGAAGGACGTGCCGATGGTGACCACGGGAATGCCGGACTCGATCGCCTTCAGCGCCTGGAAGTCGTAGCCCATCATCACGTCGGCCTGGCCGGCGGCGAGCAGTTGCAGGCCGTTGACCTGGGGGCCTCCCATGCGGATGGTCACGTCCAGCCCGTACTTCTTGTACAGACCGGTGGCGAGCGCCTGGTAGAAGCCGCCGTGCTCGGCCTGCGCGTACCAGCTGGTGAGGAAGGTGAGCTTGTCCTGGGCGATGGCCGAGGGCATCGATCCGACGCCTGCGGCGAGCAGCATCGCGGCCGCGAGGACCTGGAGCCGTTGACGCAATCCGAGACGCGCGTTCATCTGTAGCCTCCCTGTGGCTTTTTTCGTGACGGGCGCACGGCATCTAGCAACCGTCATGCCAGCCATTCGACCCACGACTCGCAGTCAGCCCCGTCGCAGTGCGAACGTCCATTGCCGGTGCACCGGCGGGTTGCCGGCGTGGGTGCGCCCGCTTGCGGTGCGCGCGCTTCCGCGGCGCGCCAGGATGGTGCGCGGATCGCCTGCACGCGGTGTGGCCGTGGCATGATCGATACGCGGGCGAGACCGGTTGTGGCAGTCCGCCCCGATCCTCATCGCCTTCCGCAGGAGAGTCCCATGGGCAAGTCCACCCCTCGCCAATCGAAGAAGGGCGCTGTGGCCCCCGTGGCCGGCAGCGGTATCGGCATCGCGCCCGGCGAGCGCGCGGCGATCGCCGAAGGCCTGAGCCGGCTGCTCGCCGACACGTACACCCTGTACCTGACCACGCACAACTTCCACTGGAACGTGACCGGGCCGATGTTCTACTCGCTGCTCACGATGTTCATGCAGCAGTACACCGAGCTCTGGAACGCGGTGGACCCGATCGCCGAGCGCATCCGGTCGCTGGGCCATCCCGCGCCGGGCAGCTACGCCAGCTTCGGAGAGCTCGCATCCATTCCCGATGCGCCCGCGCGACCTCCGAAGGCGATGGAGATGGTTCGCATCCTGCTGGAGGGGCACGAGGCTGCGGCGCGCACCGCCCGCAGGATCTTCCCGCGAGCCGATGCAGCCGGCGACGAGCCGACCGCCGATCTGCTGACGCAGCGGCTGGCCGTGCACGAGCAGACCGCCTGGATGCTGCGCAGCCTGCTGGAAGCGTAGCGATCGCGCCGGCCGGCGCGGGCCGCAGAGCGGTCAACGGGTGTGGTACGGGCACCGGGGCCGTGCGGGCCGTCCGCACTGACAGGCCCCGTCGGATCGGTGTACGCGAACCGGGGCGCGAGTCTGCAACGCGCGTTGCCGCCAGCCGTGCAGCGGCGACACCCGGGCGGCGCATGCGCGCGGCGCCCCCTGCTGCAGATGAAGACGAAACCGCGCAGGCAGGCGATGGGCCCGACCAGAGCGTGCCGCCGCCGCGCGGCCTTTCCGGTGCTGCCTGGCGACGTGGTCAGCGCGACGGGTAGCCCTCGTCGGCGCACGGGAGTCCGTACAGTTTCGCGATGCCGCACAGCTCCACCTGGCGGAAAAGGTACGAGGATTCGAGGCAGGGCAGGTTGGCGCGGCAGTCGTTTCGCTGGCGCAGGAAGTCAAGCTGGTTGCGCTGGAGATTCCTGCGCAGCTCGACGTGCACGGTTTCCATCAGCCGACGATAGAGCGCCCCGCTCTGCGCATCCATCCTCGCGAGGCCCGGGCTCTCGCAGATCATGCGCTCGGCGTCGCGCACGGCCTTCGTGCAGTCGAAGGACGGCGGGGTAGCCCAGGAGACCGGGGATGCGACCGCCATGACGGCGACGAGCGCCAGCATCGCGGTGCCTGTCGATCCGGGTCCTGCAAGGCGGCGTGAGCGCGCACGTTCCCCGCACGCAGACGCGTGCCTTGGCGATGATGCGGCGCCGGCGGCACGGCCCGGGTCGTGCTCAGAGCCCGATCGGCTCATCGACCAGCAACCGATAGCTCTGGCGCTTCGGCTTGTCCTGATCCTCGGGCAGCACGTAGCGGATCGAACTGCGCCCCTGCAGTTCCGCGGGCAGCACCATCACCCGCGCGAAGGCCGAAGGCGCCGTGGTCGAGGCGATTGCGAGCACCGGATCGGGGCCTGCCTCGAACCACGCGCCCCCGGGCGTGATCTCCTGCGCGTGGCCGTCGACCTCGACCCGGATCGTCCCCTCCAGCAGGCAGCGGATACCCGGGCCGCGATGAACGTGGGTCCAGGCGACTGCGCCGGGCGGGAAATCGACGCGATCGCAGCGAATGAGCCAGCCGAGGGCAGGGTCGAGCGTGATCGGGGCCTCGAGCAGCACATCGTCGGCTGGCGGCGCATCCGCGCGATGCAGATCCCAGCGCAGCACGGTGGCGTCGCCGGCCGCGAGCACGTCAGCGGCTCCGGTGACAAGGCAGGCGGTGTTGACTGCCAGCCCGGCCGCGAAGCCCTGCGCCCGCACCCTCACGAGGCCGGATTCGACGAAGAGTACCCGCGCGCGTGCGGGTCCGAGCCGGGCAGGGGCGGACGCGGACAGCGTGTCGCGGCAGATGCGCAGCAGGTGCGTGGACATCGAGACCCCCGGGCGTGCGGTCGCGCGTCCGGGTCGAGCCCGCCGCGCTGGCCCGGCAAGTATATCGAT
>JBIPNU010000195.1:0-5385 GCA_044370615.1 Burkholderiales bacterium | reverse complement strand
CGCCTCCACCAGCGGACGCGCGGCCTGCGTCTCGCCCACCGACACGGCGTGCAGCCACGCCAGGCGCCCGCCCGCCGGCCGCAGGCCGTCGGATCCGGCGGACACCCGGACGTCCGGCGCGTCCGCGACCGCCGGCAGTCCGGTCCCTCGTCCTGGACCCGGAATCCGGGGTGCCGGGGACGGATCATCCGAAGCCCCGGCCGTCCGGGCAGGGGTAGTCGGCACGGCAGTATCGGCGCGGTAGAGACCCAGCCGCTCGGCGAGGTGCCGCCGATAACCGGGTTCGCGCCGGCCACGCCACAGCAGGCGCAGCAGCAGCAGGGGCAGCGCCAGCCTGAGCAGTGCCGAATAGGTGCCGCGACCCAGCGGCAGGCTCCGCCGGATCACCGTCGCCGATCCTCGCGATCGACGCCGGCTGCCGCTGCCAGCACTTGACTCACCTCGATATGCTGGTCGATTCCGCCGATGTTAGTGCCCACTCCTTCCGGGTAGAGCCCGTTCAGCGCGGGATCGGTCGCGACGTAGAGGCCGACGCAGGGCGCCCCCATGGCGGCGGCCAGGTGGAGCAGTCCGGTGTCCACCCCGACGACCACCCGGGCGCGTGCAAGCCCGGCCGCGAGCGCTGCCAGTCCGGCGCGCGGCGGCACACGGGCCTCGGGCACCCGGGCCGCGATGCGCTCGCAGCGCGCCCGCTCGGCGGTCGAGCCCCAGGGCAGCACCACCCGCCAGCCGGCCAGGTCGCCGAGGCCGCGGGCGAGCGCGATCCAGTCGGCCTCGGGCCAGAGTTTCTCGGGTCGTGCCGTCGCGGTCAGCAGAACGGCATAAGGGACACGCCCGTCCCAGGCCGGGTCCGCGCCGGCCACGGGCGGCGCTCGCAACGATCCGTAGCTCGCCGGGGGCAGGCCGGCCTCCCGGGGGCTGGCGGGTGCGTTCCCCACCGTGGAGGGGCGGGCCAGGCCACCCGCCGACAGGCCGGCACCGGCCAGCGCCTGGGCGGCCAGCCAGCGATTGCGCTCCACCGCGTGCCAGTGGCCGGGCACCGGATAGCCCCGCGCGTAGAACAGGCGCGCCAGCGGTTCGCGCGCGCTGGCCCAGTCGGCCCCCGCCCGCGGTCCGTGGGCCAGGCGGGCCAGCAGCGCGCTCTTGACCAGCCCCTGGGTGTCGAGCACGAGGTCGTAGCGACAGTCGCCCAGGGCCGAGCGCATCCGCGTCCATTCCGCGCGGGTGGCGGCTGCGAACGGCGCCCTGCGCCAGCGGCGCAGCGCACAGGGGATGACCCGCCGCACGGACGGGTGCAGGCCGGGCACGTCGGCGAACGCGTCCTCGACCAGCCAGTCGATCGCCACGCCCGGGCAGGCGCGCGCGATGTCCTCGGCCACCGGCAGGTTGTGCACGACGTCGCCGAGCGACGAGGTCTTGACCAGCAGGACGGCGGTCATCGGCATGCCTGCCGTGCACCGGCGGAGGAGTCCGTCGGTCGGTCGGGTTTGCGAGTCCACGCCCCCGCGACGAGCGGGCCCACGCGGTAGCCCTCCCCACCAACCGCCCGCCGACGTCGCCGGTTACGTCCGCGCGTCGGCGGGCGCTCCACCGGCGCTCCGCATCGCGCAGGGGCGAGCAGTCCCAGGGCGGATCGCGTGCAGGGGGTGCCCCACCGGCCCGTCCGCCCGCCACGCACGCACGGCAGGAGCATCGGTCCACCCGCCACCGGCACAGGTCGCACGGCATCACCGCAGGGCCTCGGGATCGACCGCACGACACCCGCCCCCGCGCCTGGCGCGGGGTGGGCATCGAGGGCGAGTGGAGGCTGGGTGTTCAAGGCGGGGATGACGCGCGAGCGGGTGTGGGGAGGGGGCAATCGGTTCACTGCCGGGGCGATGCCGATGCCGCGGGCCGCCCGGGTCTGCGCCGCCGCAGTCCCGCGCGACCGGCGTGGCCCGGCGAAACGCGACCGGGCCGCGACAGGGCATCCCCGGCCTGCCGGTAGAATATCGGGATGCCCACCGCCCTGCCCGGTCGCCGCGCCGGTTCGCCCCGATGAAAGTGCTGGTCACCGGATGCGCCGGATTCATCGGCATGCACACCGCCGAGCGCCTGCTCGCCAGGGGTGCGCTCCGTTTCGAGGTGAGGGCCTTGCTCGATTACGCCGCACCGCTGTCCCGAGGGCCGAAGCGGTGACGGCAGTGGCTGGCTCATCGCCCCCGGGTACTCTGCTGGTCACCGGCGGCGCCGGCTTCATCGGCGCGAACTTCGTGCTCGACTGGCTCGCCCGCGAGGGCGATCCCGTGGTCACGCTCGACGCGCTCACCTACGCGGGCAACCTCGCCAACCTCGCCGCGGTCGTACGCGATCCGCGGCACACCTTCGTCCACGGCGACATCGCCGATCGCGCGCTCGTCGCCCGCCTGCTGCGCGAGCACCAGGTCCGGGCCATCGTCCACTTCGCGGCCGAGAGCCATGTCGACCGGTCCATTGCCGGCCCCGACGCCTTCGTGAAGACCAACGTGCTGGGCAGCTTCGCGCTGCTCGAAGCCGCGCGCGAATATGTGGGCACGCTGCCGGACTCCGCACGTGCTGCCTTCCGCTTCCTGCAGGTGTCCACCGACGAGGTCTATGGATCGCTGGGCCCGCAGGACCCGCCGTTTTCCGAGACCACCGCCTTCGACCCGCGCAGCCCGTACTCGGCCTCGAAGGCCGCCGCCGACCACCTCGCAAGCGCGGCCTGGCATACCTACGGGCTGCCGGTGCTGACCACGCACTGCTCGAACAACTACGGCCCGTTCCAGTTCCCCGAGAAGCTGATCCCGCTGATGATCCGCAACGCCCGCCGCGGCGAGCGGCTGCCGGTCTACGGCGACGGGCAGCAGGTGCGCGACTGGCTGCACGTGTCGGACCACTGCAGCGCGCTGCGCGCAGTGCTCGCGCGGGCCGCGCCCGGCTCGCGCTACAACATCGGCGGCTCGAGCGAGCGGCCCAACCTCGAGGTGGTGCGCACGCTGTGCACGTTGCTCGACGAGCTCTCCCCGCGCACGGACGGGGCCTCCTACGCCGCCCAGATCGCCTTCGTCACGGACCGCCCGGGCCACGACCGCCGCTACGCGATCGACCAGCGCCGCATCGCGGCCGATCTCGGCTGGCAGCCGCAGGTACGCTTCGAGCAGGGCCTGCGCGACACGGTGCGCTGGTATCTCGAGCACGAGGACTGGGTGCGCACGGTCGAGAGCGGCGAGTACCGGCGCTGGCTCGATCTCAACTACACCGGCCGCGACCCCGGTCCCGCCGGCCACGGCTCGCCCGACACGCCGTCCGCGCATGCCGACACACGGTCGCAGGCGGCTGAAGGCGGGACGGACAAGGCCCGCGCGACCTCGGCGATCCCGCCCGGTACCCGGACCACGCCCGCCTCGCGCAACGGACACGCACGATGAAGGGCATCCTGCTCGCCGGCGGCGCCGGCACCCGGCTGCATCCGGCCACGCTGGCGGTCTCCAAGCAGTTGCTGCCGGTCTACGACAAGCCACTGGTCTACTACCCGCTCAGCACGCTGATGCTCTCGGGCATCCGCGAGGTGCTGCTGATCTCCACCCCGCAGGACACGCCGCGCTTCGAGCAGCTGCTGGGCGACGGCAGTCGCTGGGGGCTGTCGATCCGCTACGCGGTGCAGCCACGCCCGGAAGGCATCGCCCAGGCGCTGCTGATCGCGCGCGATTTCCTCGCCGGCGAGGACTGCGCGCTGGTACTGGGCGACAACATCTTCCATGGCAACGACCTCACCGGAACGCTGTCGCAGGCGGCCGCCCGCGGGCATGGGGCCACGGTCTTCGCCTATCCGGTGCACGACCCCCAGCGCTACGGCGTGGTCGAGTTCGACGCCTCGGGCCGGGCGATCCACCTCGAGGAGAAGCCCGCGCATCCGCGCTCGCGCTACGCGGTGACCGGGCTCTATTTCTATGACGGGCGAGCGGCGGAACTGGCTGCGACGCTCAAGCCCTCGGCCCGTGGCGAGCTGGAGATCACCGACCTGAACCGCCTCTACCTCGAGCGCGGTGAACTCGACGTGGTCGCGCTCGGGCGCGGAGTCGCCTGGCTCGACACCGGCACCCACGACTCGCTGCTGGAGGCGAGCCAGTTCATCCAGACGCTGGAGAAGCGCCAGGGCCTGAAGGTGGCCTGCCCCGAGGAGATCGCCTGGCGCCAGGGCTGGATCGACGACGCGGCGCTGACCGCGCTGGCCGACGCGCTCGGGCGCAGCGGCTACGGCGAGTACCTGCGCGCGATCCTGCACGATCGCCTGGTCTGAACCTCCCCGTCCCGCGAGCGCCGACGATGCCTTTCCGAGCCTTCGACACCGGCCTGCCGGGCGTGCTGCTGGTCGAGCCGCAGGCCTTCGGCGATGCCCGCGGCCTGTTCTACGAGAGCTGGCACGCGCGCGACTTCGCCGCGATGGGCATCGATCTTCCGTTCGTGCAGGACAACCATTCGGTGTCCTCCGGTGGGGTGCTGCGCGGGCTGCACTACCAGCGCGAACAGGTGCAGGGCAAGCTCGTCCGAGTTGTCGCGGGCGAGGTATTTAACGTCGCAGTGGATATCCGTCGTCAATCGCCACGGTTCGGGCGGTGGACCGGCCAGTTCCTGTCTGCGGACAACCGTCGGCAGCTGTGGATACCCCCGGGCTTCGCCCATGGGTTCCTCGTGGTCTCCGACCGCGCCGAAGTGCTCTACAAGACCACCGACTACTACGCGCCCCAGCACGAGCGGGTGATTGCCTGGAACGACCCCGCAATCGGCATCGAGTGGCCGCTGCGCGCGCTGGCGAGCCCCTTCCCGGACGACCCGGAGGCGCCGCGACAGGCGTCGAATCCCGGGCCGACGCTGTCCGCGCGCGACCGGGCCGGCCTGCCGCTCGCACAGGCCGATGTCTTTGCGTGACCTGTGCGCGATACCCATCGCCAATGTCCCGATCGCCACTCTCCGCGGCTGATGTCTGAATCCGAGACCACCGTCGGCGGCGCGTTCGCCCTGCCACCTCGCACGCGCGTGCTGCTGTTCGGCTGCGCGGGACAGGTCGGCGGCGCGCTGACGCGACGGCTGGCGGGCACCTGTGCGCTGACCGCACTCGACCGCTCCGGCTGCGACCTCGCCGACTCGGCCGCCGTGCGCGCCGCGATCCTCGCGCGGCGACCGGACGTGGTGATCAACGCGGCCGCGTGGACGGCCGTCGACCGCGCCGAGGCCGAACCCGAGGCGGCGCACCGGATCAATGCGCAGGCGCCGGAAACGATGGCCGCTGCCGCGCGCGAGATCGGCGCGCTGCTCGTGCACTACTCGACCGACTACGTGTTCGATGGCCGCAAGCGCACGCCGTGGACCGAGGACGATCTCCCC
>JBIPNU010000239.1:0-4797 GCA_044370615.1 Burkholderiales bacterium | reverse complement strand
GGGCGTCGGGGGCGTCGGGGGCGTCGGGGGCGTCGGGGGCGTCGGGGGCGTCGGGGGCGTCGGGGGCGTCGGGGGCGTCGGGGGCGTCGGGGGCGTCGGGGCGGTGATCGCGCCGCGCGCACTTCGCGAGGCCGCCGCCCCATGGCTGCGGGTTGCGCCAGGATCGCCCGGTCGGGCACGCACGGGCGGGAGGCGCGGTGGCGATACGCTAGACTGCATCGCGCCCATGAGTCTCCCCGGTACCGTCCCCACTGCCCGCTGTGTCCCCGAGGCCGACTCCGGCGGTGCGGATGCGGCGCTACGGTGGCGGGCTTGCGCGCCGTGAGACTGCGACTGGTCATACCCGGGCTGCCGTGGCCGGGAGCCGACCGCGAGACCGTGCACGCGCGGGCGCGCGCGCCCATCCTCGCGCGCTGGCTCGCGCGCGGCGAGCAGCGGCGCGAGACGTGGAGCAGTACCTCGACCTGCCTGATGCAGGCTCTGGGCGGTGACCGCGGTACCGGATCCGGGCATGCCGCGATCTCCCTGCTGGGCGAGGGGCTCGATCCCGGATCGCTGCACTGGCTGCGCGCCGATCCGGTGGCCTTCCATGTCGGTCGTACCGGACTCGCGCTGGCAGCGCCGCGGCTGGCCGACCTGACCCTGGCGGAAGCGCAGGCCCTTGCGGGGACGCTACGCGAGCACTTCGGCGCGGCCATGCCGCGACTGGAACTCGCCCATCCGCAGCGCTGGTACCTCGGGCTGCCGGCCGCCCCGGCGATCGAGACGATCGACCCGGAGGCCGCGGCCGGCAGGGACGTGGCGCTCGGGATGCCGCGCGGCGAGCAGCGCGCGCGCTGGCTTGCCTTCGTCAACGAAGTACAGATGCTCTGGCACGACCACCCGGTCAACCGCGACCGCGAGGCGCGCGGTGCGCTGCCGGCGGCTTCGCTCTGGCTGCACGCGGCGGCGGATGCGCTCCCCCACACCCCGCGCGTGCCGTGGCGACGATCCCGCGGGCCCTCGCCGCTGCTGGCGGGCCTCGCGCGCGCCGGCGGCGGCGAGCATCGCGACGCCTCCGACCCTTCGCTCGACTGGCTGCTGCAGGCACCGGCCGACGAAGCCTGTCTGCTCGACACCACCGTGCTCGACGCGCTCTGGCGCGTCGATGCGCAGGACTGGCTGCGGGCGATCGAAACGCTGGACGCCGGGCTGCTGGAGGCGGCGGACCGGGCGCTTGCTGCCGGGCGCGTCCGGGAGATCCTGCTCTGCCTGCCGGGGGCCGACGCGGGGCTGGCGATCCGCGTGACGCGCCTCGCCCGGCTCAGGCTGTGGCGCAGGCCGTGCGGACTTCGGCTCGATGCCTGAGATCGTCGAGCGTACCTGGGACCCCTCGGTCCGTGACCGGCTCGCGGCCGACGGCGTGCCCCCGGTGCTCGCCCGCGTGTACGCTGCGCGCGGTGTCGATTCGACCCGGGCGCTGCAGGCCGAACTCGCCGCGCTGCTGCCACCGTCCTCGCTGCACCGCTGCGAGGAGGCCGCGGCCCTGCTGGCCGATGCGATTGCCCGCGACGAACGGTTGCTCATCGTCGCCGACTACGACTGCGATGGCGCCACCGCCTGCGCGCTCGGCGTCCGGGCGTTGCGCGCGATGGGCGCACGGGTCGACTACCTCGTGCCCAACCGCTTCGAGTACGGCTACGGCCTCACGCCCCCGATCGCCGAACTCGCGGCGCGTCGAGGTCCCGACTGGCTGATCACGGTCGATAACGGCATCGCCGCAATCGACGGTGTTGCCCGGGCCGTCGAGCTGGGCATGCGCGTGCTGGTGACCGACCATCACCTGCCCGGGCCGGCACTGCCGCAGGCCGCGTGCATCGTGAATCCCAACCAGCGGGGCTGCGAGTTCCCGAGCAAGCACCTCGCCGGCGTGGGCGTGATGCTCTACGTGCTGCTGGCGCTGCGCGCGGAGCTGCGCCGCCGCGGCCGGCTCGCCGACGGCGGCCCGAATCTCGCGCGCTGGCTCGACATCGTCGCGCTCGGCACCGTAGCCGATGTGGTGCGGCTGGACCGCAACAACCGCATCCTGGTCGAGCAGGGGCTGCGCCGCATCCGCGCCGGCCAGGCGTGTCCGGGAATCGCCGCTCTGCTGCGGATCGGCGGCCGCGATCCGGCCCGCGCCACCACCTACGACCTCGGATTCGTCGCCGGGCCGCGACTGAACGCGGCCGGACGGCTCGAGGACATGTCGGTCGGCATCGAGTGCCTGCTGGCCGAGGACCCGCGGACGGCCGATCGCCTTGCACGCGAACTCGACGCGATGAACCATCGTCGGCGCGAGATCGAGTCGGACATGCGCGAACAGGCGCTCGCGATCGCAGCCGCGGCCGATCCGCAGGCCCAGGCCTGCACGCTGGCGCTGTTCGAGCCCGACTGGCACGCGGGCGTGGTCGGTATCGTCGCCGCCCGCCTGAAGGACCGTCTGCACCGGCCGGCGTTCTGCTTCGCCCGGGCGAACGACGGGCTGGTCCGCGGATCCGGACGTTCGATCCCGGCGCTGCACCTGCGCGATGCGCTCGCGCTGATCGACGTGCGCGAGCCGGGTCTGCTGGCGGCCTTCGGCGGGCACGCGGCCGCGGCCGGGGTCACGCTGCGCGAACAGGACCTGCCGCGTTTCCAGGCCGCCTTCGAGGCGGTGGCGCGCGAATCGCTGAGCGAGGCCGACCTGTCGCGGGTGATCGAGACCGATGGCTCCCTTGCCGGCGAGCGCGTGGACTCCGGGCTCGCCGGCTCGCTGCGCCAGGGGGTCTGGGGCTCCGGCTTCCCCCAGCCCGAGTTCCACGACGCCTTCGAGGTCCTCGCGCAGAAGGTGGTGGGCGGTGGCCATCTGCGGCTCGAGCTGGCCGGGCCTGCAGGTCGCTTTGCGGCGATGCGGTTCGGATCCGCCGACCCGCTGCCCGGGCGCATCCACGCGGTGTACCGGCTCGACATCAATGCCTGGCAGGGCGTGGAGAGCGTGCAGCTCACGCTCTCGCACTGGCGGGGGCCCGGCGAGTCTCCTGCGGGCTGGACCTGAGCGAACCGCGGCGCAAGCCCGTGGGGGCGGCCCTGCTCGTATACTCGACGGTTTGCCGAGGATCTGCCGATGGATGCCGAACGCCTGAACGCCCTCACCGCCCGCATCGACGGGTTCGGTCCGCGCCTGTCCGAACTGCGGAGGTATCTTTGACTTCGATACCCGCGTCGCGCGGCTGAGCGAGGTCACTCGCCAGCTCGAGGATCCGGCGGTCTGGCAGGATGCCAGGCGGGCCCAGGAACTGGGGCGCGAGCGCAAGCAGCTCGAGGACACGGTCACCCGCCTGCGCGCCGCCGAACAGGGGGTCACGGATACGCGCGACCTGTTCGAACTCGCGCTGGCCGAGGAGGACGAATCCACGCTCGAGCAGCTGGTCGCCGACGCCGAGGGACTCGAGAAGACCGTCGCCCGGATGGAGTTCGAGCGGATGTTCAGCAACCCGCTCGACCCTAACAACTGCTTCCTCGACATCACCGCCGGCACTGGCGGCACCGAGGCGCAGGACTGGGCGCAGATGCTCGAGCGCATGTACCTCAAGTTCTGCGAGCGTCGCGAGTTCTCGGTCGAGGTGCTCGAGGAATCCGAGGGTGAGGTGGCCGGCATCAAGAGCGCCACGATCAAGGTGAGCGGGCCCTACGCCTATGGAACGCTGCGCACCGAGTCGGGCGTGCACCGGCTGGTGCGCAAGTCTCCCTTCGACTCCAACGCGCGTCGCCACACCTCGTTCGCGAGCGTGTTTGTCTATCCGGAGGTCGACGACTCGATCGAGGTCGACATCAACCCGGCCGACCTGCGCATCGACACCTTCCGCGCCTCGGGGGCGGGCGGCCAGCACGTGAACAAGACCGACTCGGCCATCCGCATCACGCACTTGCCGAGCGGGATTGTCGTCCAGTGCCAGAACGACCGCTCGCAGCACCGCAACCGGGCCGAGGCGATGGCCATGCTGCGCTCCCGGCTGTTCGAACTCGAACTGCGCAAGCGCAACGAGGAGAAGCAAGCGCTGGAGGCCTCGAAGACCGACATCGCCTGGGGCCACCAGATCCGCTCCTACGTGCTGGACCAGTCGCGGATCAAGGATCTGCGCACGAGCCACGAGGTCGGCGACACCCAGCGGGTGCTCGACGGCGATCTCGACGATTTCATCAATGCGAGCCTCAGGCAGGGTGTCCAGTGAGCACGGATCCGTCCTCTTCCCGTCCCGACGACGCAGCCTCGCCAGGGACCGCCGTCGATCCGCAGGCCGACGAGCGCCTGGTCGCCGAACGCAGGGCGAGGCTCGCCGCGTTGCGCGAGCACGGCAACGCGTACCCGAACGACTTCGACCGCACCCATCTCGCGGGCCCCCTGCAGCAAGCGCACGAAGCGCACGACAAGGCAGCACTGGAGGCCGCCCCGGTCCGGGTGAGCGTGGCCGGGCGCATCATGTTGAAGCGCGTGATGGGCAAGGCGAGCTTCGCGACGATCCGCGACGGCAGCGGCAGCCTGCAGCTGTACGTGTCCATCGACCACGCAGGCGCCCAGGCCCACGAGGCCTTCAAGCACTACGACCTGGGTGACATCGTCGGGGCCAGCGGCACGCTGGTCCGGACCCGCACCGGGGAGCTCACGGTCGACGTGACGGACGTGCGCCTGCTCACCAAGTCGCTGCGCCCGATGCCCGAGAAGTACCACGGGCTCACCGACCAGGAACAGCGCTACCGCCAGCGCTACCTCGACCTGATGGTCAACGAGGAGTCACG
>JBIPNU010000325.1:0-4001 GCA_044370615.1 Burkholderiales bacterium | reverse complement strand
TCGCGCTCTTCGCGACCGCGACCGCCCTTGCGCGGGGGCCGCTGCGGCGATCCCCGCCGCTGCGGTGCGCCGGCGGCGGCGCCTCGCGGACCCGAGTGATCACCGGATGAACGACTGCCATGCCTGACGCCGCGACCGCGCCCGATTCCGCGGCCATCGCCCGCCGGCGCGAAGCCCTCGCGCTCGCCCGCCGCATCCTGTTGCCGCTGGGCGCCGCCGCGCTCGTGCTGATCGTCTGGGAGTTCGGCACCCGCCTGGCGGCCATCCCCGAAGTGCTGCTGCCGGCACCCTCGGCGATCCTCGATCGCATCGCGGCCTCCTATCCGCTGCTGCTCAGGCACGCCTGGCCGACCATCTGGCAGTCGGTCGCAGGCTTCGCCATCGCCACGGTACTGGGCATCGTCCTCGCCACGCTGCTGTCCGCCTCGCGGATCGTCCGCGAGACGCTGTACCCGAACGTGGTGTTCTTCCAGCTGATCCCGAAGATCGCGCTCGCGCCGCTGTTCGTGGTCTGGTTCGGCCTGGGCCCGGAGGCGCGCCTGTCGTTCTCCGTCTTCGTGAGTTTCTTTCCCGTGGTCATCGCCACGCTGGCCGGGCTGGACAACGTCGAGCGCGACCTGCTGCGGTTGTGCCGCGCCCTCACGGCCTCGAACTGGCAGACGTTCGTGTCCGTACGCCTGCCGCACGCGGTGCCCTACATCTTCAGCGGCATGAAGATCGCTTCCACCTTCGCGATCATCGGCGTGATCGTCGGCGAGTTCATCACCTCGAAGGCGGGTCTGGGTTACCTGATCCTGTTCGCCTCGGCACAGGCCGAGACCGCGCTGATCTTCGCCTCGATCTCGGTGCTCTGCGTGTTCGGTCTGTGTTTCTACGGGCTGGTCGCGATCGCCGAGCAGTGGACGATCCGCGTCTTCGGAGATGCTCCGCGATGAACGAGGTGCCCTGGCTCAACCCGAGCAGCGTCGTGCAGGACCGTGACGCCGCATACGTTTCGCTGCGCGACGTGCGCAAGGTCTACCAGACGCGAAGCGGCGACATCGAGGCGGTGGGTCTCGCCAATGTCGACATCCCGTCCGGCGAGTTCGTGTCCATCCTCGGGCCGTCGGGGTGCGGCAAGAGCACGCTGCTGTCGATCGTCGGCGGGCTGGAGTCGATCACCGCCGGCGAGGTGAGGGTGCAGGGGACGCCGATCGACGGGCCGCGGCGCGACTTCGGCTACATCTTCCAGGATCCGACCCTGCTGCCCTGGAAGTCGGTGCTGGACAACGTGCTGTTCCCGATCCGGACCCAGAAGCGGCCGGTCGAGCAGTACGAGGCCGAGGCGCATCGTCTGCTCGAGATGGTCGGCCTGGGGGAGTTCAAGAACAAGCGCCCGCGCGAGTTGTCGGGCGGAATGCGCCAGCGCGTGGCCCTCTGCCGTGGTCTCATCAACGGTCCGTCGCTGCTGCTGATGGATGAGCCGTTTTCGGCGCTGGATGCGATCTCCCGCGACGACATGAACCTCGCGCTCGCGGCGCTGTGGGACAAGTACCACAAGACCGCGCTGTTCGTGACGCACTCGATCCGCGAAGCGGTGTTCCTCGCCGATCGCGTGCTGGTGATGACCGTGCGCCCCTCGCGCATCGTCGCCGACATTCGAATCCCGTTTGCGCGCCCGCGCGAGGTCACGATGCAGGAGTTGCCGGAGTTCAACGCGATCTGCGCGTTCCTGCGCGAACAGATCCAGGCGGGTTACGCGCGTCGCGGCCCGGCCGACTAGGCGTCCGCGATGCCGGGCGCGGCCGGATCGCTCCGGTCGCGATGGCGTTCGCCCTCGTCGGCTCCACGAACCGGACCGTCGCGCCTCGGCTGAACGAACCGGAGCGGCCGGCAGGGGCTCCCCGCGACCCTCCGCGGCCCTGATCGGGTGGCACCGAGGCGCAGGCGCGGCGTTCCGGCAGGACAGGGCGGCAGGACAGGTCGGCAAGGGAGGACGGCAGAAGCGACTGGCCGGAGAGGTTGGCCGGACAATCCGGCGTCGGTCCGACGGGATCGAGCGGGTGTGCGCCCGGCCAGGGCGGGAGGTCCGGAAGATCGGGGAGGCGACCGGGCGCGAGGCGGGGCGGTCATGGAGGCAGGGGCGGGGGCGGGGACTGGAGCGACGCGTGCGCAACCGGATACCCTCGAGGCTTCGCCCTGCCCGAGCGCCGTGATGAGCCTGCGCATCCGCGGTTTCCGACACTTCGACATGATCCGGCGCTGCCGGTCGATCCGCGAGGCTGCGCGGCATCTGCATCTGTCCTCGTCGGCGCTCAACCGCCAGCTCCTGCAGTGGGAGTCCGAACTCGGCGAGCCGCTGTTCGAGCGTCTTCCGCAGGGTCTGAGGCTCACGCCGGTGGGCGAGATCGTCGCCACGCACGTGATCCACGTGCTGCACGACGCGGACCGGATGGACGGCGAGCTCGCGGCACTGAAGGGTCTGCAGCGCGGCTCTCTGCGGGTGGCGTCGGTGGCGGCGCTCACGCCATCCCTGCTGCCAGCCGTGTTGCAGGCGATGGCGAAGGCGTATCCCGCGATCGAGATCCGGGTGCGCATGGCCACCTCCACCGAAGCCGCCGCGCTGGTGCAGGCCGATGACGCGGATGTCGCGCTGGCCTTTCTTCCGCGAAAGACCCCCGGCCTGCGCCAGCTTGCCGCCGGCGCCTTCCGGCTGGGGGCGGTCGTGCCCGTCGCGCATCCGCTCGCTCGCCGGCGGCAGGCGACGTTCGCTGACTGCGCGCGCCACCCGCTGGTGCTGCCTGGCGAGGAGTTGTCCTTTCATGCCGACCTCGCGCCGCTGATCGGCGCGCACAAGCGTCCACTGGAGGTGCGGCTGCAGAGCGGTTCGCTCGATCTCATGAAGGCGCTGGCCGCGCGCGGCATGGGCGTGACGTTCCTCAACCGCTTCGGCATCGAGCGCGAGCTCGAACAGCGCGAACTCGCGCATATCCCGCTGCGCCCGGCGATCGTCAACCACCTCGGGGTCTACGTCCGGGTGGAGCGGATGCTGCCGCCCGCGCTCGACGCCTTCGTGCGAGTGGCGGCCGAGGAGATCGGGCGGCGCGCCGCCGCGGAGCGATGATCCCTCGGGATCCGGCGTGCCGCAGCCGCGCGATCGGATGCCGACCCGGCGTGCGTCGATGGCGAGGCGGACAGCGCTCGCGCGCGGCGGTGGCGAGGCAAAGAGCCCTCGGGATCGTCGATGGCCGCGCCGCGGCCCGACTCGAGCGTGCTGCGTTTCGCGCAGCACCCCGCGCGAAAGTTCGCGCTATCGAGCAGCGGGATGCGGGCCTAGACTTCCCACTGTCCGGCGGTGATCGGCGGCGTGCAGGAGACCCCTGCGCCGCGCCCGGTGCCGCCCTTCCCGGAACCGTTCCGCGCGAGGTGTCCATGATCCGTCTTCATTCGCGTCTGTCACTGCCGGCGGCGCCGCTGCTGGTCTTCGCCTGTTCGCTCGCCCTCGCGCAGGGCGGACCGGGCGGCTATCCCGATCGCGCGATCCGGCTGGTGGTGCCCGCGGCCGCGGGCAGTCTCACCGATCCGGTGGCGCGCGTGATCGCCGACGAGATGCGTCGCCGTACCGGGCAGCCCTGGGCGGTGGACAACCGGCCGGGCGCCGGCGGCCTCATCGGCGCCGAGATCGTGGCCCGCGCCACGCCGGACGGCTACACCCTGCTGCTGTCGGCGAACAACCTGCTGATCTCGCCGGCGATGTACAAGAGCGTGCCGTTCAAGGTGCTCGAGGCCTTCACGCCGGTCGGCCTGGTCGCGCGTGCCGACAACCTGCTGGTGGCCTCGGCGAAGACCGGCTGGCGGACGGTGGCCGATCTCGTCGCGGCGGCCCGGGCATCCTCCGGCGGTGTCGACTACACCTCGCCGCTGATCGGCTCGGCGGCGCACCTCACCGTGGAACTGTTCCGCAGCGAGGCGGGCATCCGGCTCAACCACATCGCCCACAAGGACGCCGGGCAGGGGACCGC
>JBIPNU010000004.1:0-18295 GCA_044370615.1 Burkholderiales bacterium | reverse complement strand
TCAGCGCCATGGCGGCCGCGACCGTCACCACCACGGCCAAGGCGCCCAGCGCGAACAGGTGCAGGTCGCGGCGCAGCGGCCGGTCGATCCCGGCGCTCGCGATCCCGTCGCGCCCGAGCGCGTCGAGATCGACTGGCCCGACCAGCGCCTCGAGGTCGCCTCCCGGTGGGGTGCCCCCCGCCCCCGCGCGCCTCATCGCCCGCCCTCCGCATCCGAAACGGGGCCTGCCCACGCCGCGGCAGGCGCGCGCGAGCCCGCGGCGTCGCGCACCACCCGGACCTGCTCGCGCCCCAGGCGCAGCAGGAAGCGCGGCGCCACGCGCTGGGCTACCAGCCAGCGCCCGCGGGCGAGGTAGTTGACGAGTTCGCCGGCTTCGCCGTCGGCGTCGGGCGTGACCGCGAACAGTGCCGGCAGCTCCGACAGTCCGGCCGGCAGGCGGAACCAGGTGAATCGTCCGTCGTCGAACACCGCAGCAGGGCGAAACGCTGCCTCGCCGTCGATGCGATAACCGAACTCCATGCGCGCGAGGTCGAGCGCAGGCAGCCCGGAGGACGTTGTGGCGCTCGACGCAGGCGCCGACACAGGGGCCGGGACCTGCGTGCCGCCCGCCACCAAGACCGCGGGGTGCGACCAGCTGACCCGCTGGTACCAGGCACCGTCTTCCGGCCCGCTGCGCAGCGCGAGCTGGTAGACACGGCGGCTCGTGACCAGCGTGGCGCTGGTGAAGAGACCGGCGCGCACCGGTTTCACGAACAGGTGGGGACCGCGCTCCTGCACGATCCACTGGACGGTATCGCCCAGAGCGAACGCGGTGATCGTCTCGTCCGGCTCGAGCGCGACATGGGTCACGGCACCCGGCCGCGTGAGCACCACGTAGGACTCGTCGGGGTGATAGCGAAAGACGACCAGGCGGGTGTCCAGTGGCATGGGCACGGGGGGCTGCTGCCCGCGCGCCGAAGGCGCCAGCAGGGCCGCAAGCAGCGTCAGCGCCAGCACCGCGAGCGGTCGCAGCCCGGGCGGCCGCGGCCTCAGGTCGATCGGCCACCGCCGACGCACGAACAGCACGCTCACGACAGCTCCTCGGCAAGGCTGAAGCGCGTGACGTACAGGCCGATCGGATTGCGGATGATCTCCGCCTCGGTACGCGGCGGCACGATCGCGTAGTGCAGCGTCACCTGCACTACCGCGGAGCGCGGCTCGCCGCCGCCGGCTCGCGTCTCGGTGCGCACCCGCACCTGCATCACGGACTCATCCAGCGGCACGACGGTGACGATCGCCACCGAGCGACTGAGCGCCGGGTCGCGCCGCAGTCGTTCGAGCGGGCGCTCGGTGCGCAGCCAGTCGAGCAGCTGGCGGGTCGCGAGCCCCGAGGTCATGCGCCAGGCCTCGGAGAGCTGGCGTTCGGTGAGATAGGGATCCAGCGTGAGAAGCTGCTGCACCCAGCGCGAGGCGAAGTAGGTTCGTTCGGCGCGACCCGGCGTGTAGCGCTGCGCCGCTGCCCGCTCGACCGCCACCTGGCCGTTGTCGGCGACGCGCACCACGTACGGTTCGACTGTCTTCAGCGGCAGCAGCGCAGCGATCGCAAGGCAGGCGGCGAGCAACGCCGCCGTGGTGAGCGCCCAGCCGAGGTACATGCGGTTGCGCTCGACCACCGCGCAACCATAGCGCTCGAACCACTCGATGCGCGCGCGCTCGAAGGCGGTGAGCGGCGCGGAATCGGGGGCGGCGGGCGCGCGCGCGAAGAGACGGGCGAACGGGTTCGACATGGCGGCTGGGCGGGTAACGACAGGGGCTCGGGGCGACGGAGTCCATGTTCCCCGCAGGGCCTTGAGGCCGCGAACGACGCAGCGAACGGTTGCGCAGCGATACCCGCGGTCAGGGCACAATCGACGGCCAGGCCAGCGCGATGCGGCGCCGATCGAGCCAAGAGACCCTCGCCATGCGTGCGCAGACGATCACCCCCGAATACCTCGCGATGCAGCGCACGCTGCACGAGAACCCGCACTACGGTGTGGCCTCGCTCTCCTTCGCCCCCATCGTCGCCGACGTGATGCGCCAGCTCGGCCTGCGCACCGTCTCCGACTACGGCGCAGGCAAGCAGAACCTGCTGCGCGGACTCGCCCAGGCGGGCGTCCAGCCCGCGGCCTACCACCCCTACGACCCGGCCTTCCCCGAGTACGGCGAGCCGCGTCCTGCAGACCTCGTCTGCTGCATCGACGTGCTCGAGCACATCGAGCCGGAACTGCTCGACAACGTGCTCGACGAACTGGCGTCGATCACCACCGGAACCGGCTTCTTCAGCATCCACATGGGGCCGGCTGCCAAGGTGCTGGCCGACGGCCGCAACGCCCACCTGATCCAGAAGCCGAGTTCATGGTGGCTGCCGCGGATCGCGCAGCGCTTCGAGGTCAAGCACCTGCAAAGCCACCAGATGATGGGCCGCGGCATCTGGCTGCTGGTCGAGCCCAGGGCCGACGCCCGCTGCTGACCCCGCGCAGGCGAGTGCCTCGGCGGGGCCCGCGCGGGGAGACTGCCCGAGCTCGCGGGCTGTCGCGCACACGCTGCCGACGCCCGAAGGCGCGACGCGGGAAGCGCCGCCGGACCCTGCGCGCGACGGGCGACGCCCTCGCGCGCTCGGCCGTGCGCGGATGCCGTGGCGTGGGCCCCCTCAACCGGCCCGGGCGGGCCGGATCGCGCGACCCGCCGACGCGGCAGGCGCGAGGGTCGCGGCCGGGCGTCCGAACCGGATGCCCGAACCGGACGCCCCGTCCCGGCGCGGGACCGGACCGCCCGACCCGACCGCGCGACCGGCGGCCCAACCCGGGCGTCCGGACTCGGCGCGAGGGCCGAACGCTCGATGCGTTGTCCGAACGCTGCACGGGGGTCGTGCGACCGCGCGACGCCGCGAAGCGCGGGAGGGCTGCGACAAGATCGGAGGCGGCGGGCCCCCCCCGCCCGCGACGGTCAGCGACTCGCGCCGGAGAGCTTCACCGTCATGCTGATGCGCTTGTTCTCCTCGGCGCGCCACTGGTCGAGCGCCTTGCGGTCGCCGGCCATCACGTCGATACCCATGGCGCGCAGCCGCTCGCCCATCGCCGGCTCGCGCATCACGCGCACGAGGTCCGTGCTGGCCTTCTCGAGGATCGGGTTGGGCGTTCCGGTCGGCGCGACGATGCTGTACCACGCGTACATCGCATAGCCGGGAACCACCTCGGAGATGGCCGGCACGTCGGGGATCTGCGGGAAGCGGCGCGGGATGGTGCCGCCCAGCGCGACCAGCCGGCCCGACTGGATGTGCGGCAGCGCGACCGGCAGCACCGCGAAGGTGAACTGCACCTCGTTCGACAGCGTGTCGGTGATCGCCTGCGGCACGCCCTTGTAGGGGACGTGCAGCATGCTGGTGCCGGTGAGGTGGTTGAACAGCACGCCGGAGAGATGCTCGGAGGCGCCCGTGCCGGCCGAGCCGTAGCGGATCGTGCCCGGCGACTTGCGCGCGAGCTCGATCAGATCGCGCAGGTTGCGCGCCGGCTGGGTGGTGTTGGCGAGCATGATGAACGGCGTGGCGCCGATCAGCGCCACCGACTGGAAGTCGCGGGCGAGATCGAACTTGAGCCCGGTGAGCACCTGGCTCGCCACGAACAGCTGCGAGGTGAGCATCATCCAGGTGTAGCCATCGGGGTTGGTCTGCAGCGTGAGGTCGGCGCTGATCGCTCCCGCCGCCCCGGGGCGCGCGTCGACGACGATGCGCTGGCCCCATACCTCGGTCATGCGCTCCGAGAGCGTACGCGAGATCACGTCCGGGCCGGAGCCGGGCGCGCTGCCGATGATCAGCCGGATCGGCTTGACCGGGAACTGCGTCTGCGCGATGCCGGGGGTGCCTGCGGCGACGAGCCCGAGCGCGAGCGCGGCGCTGGCGATGCGTGCTGCGGTCTTCTTCATGGGTGTCCTCCTCGGTTGTCGGTGCTCATGCCCGGTCGCGGGGGCGGATACCGGTCCGCCCGGCCGCGCCGATCGCGGGCCCGGCACTGCCCGGACCCTGCTTTGGCCCGTGCCTGCCCGGGCCTGTCTGCTCGGTCACGCGCCCATGCGCGTGGCGTCGCGATACCAGTCGTGGATGGTCTCGCCCTGCCAGAACACGACGCCCGGTTGCCGGCGCATGTAGGCGAGCATGGCGTCGAAGTAGCGGATCCGGTGCGCGGCCCCGCTGATGTACGGATGCACGCCGAAGGACAGGATGCGCACGCCGTGCTTCGACTCGCGATGGAGCGTATCGAAGGCGTCGCGGGCGCGCCTGAGCATGCCGTCGGACTCGTGCAGGCTGCTCACCATGATCTGGATGTCGTTGAGTTCCACCGAGTAGGGGATCGACAGGAGCGGGCCGTGCTTCGTCTGCACGTCGAAGGGCTGCTCGTCCATCACCCAGTCGCCGAACCACTTGAAGCCTGCCTCGGCCACGTAGTCGAGCGTGGCGGGCGTCTGCCCTCGCCCCGGCCCCAGCCAGCCGGTCGGCGTGCGACCGGTGAAGCCACGCAGCACGTCCACCGACTGGCGGATCATCGCGCGCTGGTCCTCGACCTGGTGGATGGGCATCTGCACGTAGGTGTGGGCCATGAACTCCCAGCCTGCGTCGAGCGCCGCCTGCGCGACCCGCGGGCGGGTTTCGCATACCCGCGCGTTGATCGACATCGTCGGCCGGATGCGGTGCCGGCGGAACGACTCGATGATCCGCCAGATGCCCACCCGCATGCCGTACTCGTGCCAGCCCCAGTTCTGCACGTCTGGCACGATGGACTGGCCCCCGGGCGGGCTGGAGTACTGGCGCGGCATCGGCCGCGTGATCTCCCACTCCTCGATGTTGACCACCGGCCAGACGATCAGTCGCACGCCCCGCGGCACCTTGAGCGGCGGGCGATCGACGATCGCCGAGTAGTCGAACCGCTGGTCGGCGCGCAGCGCTTCGCGGTTGTCGCGCGCCTGGCGCGCGGCTGTCCGCGACGCTCGCGCGGCCGGCGCGGCCGACGCGGCGGCACTGGCGGAAACCCGGGAAGGACGACTGGCCATGGGTCGGGCTCGGGAAGGATCAGGGCGCGGCGAGAATACCACCGCCCCCGGCGCGACCTGCGGGCACGCAACCCGGACCGGGGGTCGGCGCGGCGACGCGGACGGCCGCGGCCGGATCGTCCGGGTCACCCCGGTCGCCCTGTGCGCCCGCCACCTCCTCCCGGGCACGGGTGACGCGAGCCCCTGCCGCGAGCCGCGGACGCGCGCGCGTCGCGAGACCCGACGCGGTCGCCTGCCTGCGCAGGCCGATCCGCGCCTGCCCGGTGCCCCCGATCGCGGGCCCCGCGCACCGTGCGAGCGCAGCCTGCCGACCGGTCCGGGCGACGCGGCGGCTCAGCCCCCGTCCGCCGGTACCGGCGGACGGGGCGCGGGCAAGCTCACCGCGCGGTTGCGTCCCGCCCGCTTCGCCTCGTACAACGCCTGGTCGGCCCGCTCGAGCAGGGCCTCGATCGGGGGCAGTTCGCCGGCGCGCGCGCTCACCACCCCGACGCTCACCGTGACCGGCAGTTCGAGGCTGCCCGCGGCGACCGTGCAGCGCACCGGCAGGTCGGCGGTGGCGTGCAGCATCTTTTCCGCCACCCGTGCCGCCTCCACCGGCCCGGCATCGGGCAGCAGCGCGCAGAATTCCTCCCCGCCGACCCGGGCGAGCAGGTCTGAGGCGCGCAGACACTGCCGCCAGCGCCGCGCCACCTCCGCCAGCACCTGGTCGCCGCAGGCATGGCCGTGCGTATCGTTCACGGCCTTGAAGTGATCGAGGTCCATCGCCAGCACCGACAGCGGCCGACTGAGCGTGCGCGCCCGATCGAAGAGCCCGCGCGCGATCGCGTCGAACCCGCGCCGGTTGGCCAGCGCGGTCAGCGCGTCGGTGTTCGCCTCGGTGAGCAGTTCGCGGTTGAGCGCGGCGAGTTCCTCGCGGCGCACGCGCTCGGTCTCGAGCCGCTCGGTCAGCGAGATCGCCTCGGTGATGTCGGTGTAGAGACCGACATAGCCGGTCACTTCGCCCCAGGCGTCGATGCGCGGCACCAGGGTGGCGTTGGTCCAGTACAGCTCGCCCGATTTGCGGCGGTTGCACAGCACGCCTTTCCAGATGCCGCCCGCGCGCAGCGTGTCCCACAGCACGCGGTAGAAGCCTTTCGGATGCACGCCGGAGGCGAGTATCCGGTAGCTCTGGCCGATCAGTTCCGCCTCGGTGTATCCCGAGTCCTCGCAGAAGGCGGCGTTCACGCGAAGGATCCTGCCGTCGGCGGACGACTCGCTCACCATCACGTGCGCATCGGTGGCGACCGCCTGGTTCAGCAGCGCGGTCACCGACGCCTCGTAGCGGCGGTAGCCCGCGAACAGGAGCGCGATCAGCAGCACGGCGAGCGCGCTGCCGCCCAGCGCGCCGACCAGCAGCCCCTCGCGCGCCTGCGCGGCATCGGCGTGAAGGCGGTCGCGGTCGCCAACCAGGGCGAGGATCACCGGATAGCCGGGACTCTGCCGGTAGTCGACACGATAGCGCTCTCCCGGGCTCGCGGTGAATCGGCCGGCGGTGGCAAGGTCGGCCGCGCGGATCACGTCCGGGGCCAGTTGTCCGGCCAGCCCCTCCGGCATGTGGTGCTGGACCACGGACCGGCCCTGCGCGTCGAGCAGCAGGATACCGGTGGCGGGCAGATCGTCGGTGCGGATCCACAGGCTGGCGATCACGCCGGGGTTCACCGTCGCCACCCACAGATAACCCGGGGCGTCTTCGGCCGGCAGGGCGGCGAGCCACAGACCGGCGCCCGCCGGCGGCCCCTGGCGCGCGAGGTCTCCGAGGTCGCGCTGGGGATGCACGCCGCCCAGGCGCAGTCCGCGCCGCACCGGGCTCGCCAGTTCCGCCCGCTCGGCCGCGGGCAGGCGTACCCCTGCGTTGTCCGGCCACGAGCTCGCGACGACCACGCCGGCGGGATCGACCAGCGACAGGCTGCGCACCACCACGTCGTCGGCCACCAGCGACTCGAGCCGGCCGCGCGCCGGTTCGGGTGCGCGCTCGACCGCCTCGGCGCCCAGCGCCGCGGCCGCGCGCAGCCGGCCGGATACCGTGTCGAGCACCCGCGTGACGTGGTCCTCGTAGACGATCACGTCCGAGGCCATGCGCGCGGCGAGATCGGCCTCGTCGCCCGCGGCGAGGTAGCGCAGCACCCAGGCGTAACCGACCCACACCAGCGCAAGCGTCAGCACCAGGCCCGCGAGCGCCGCGATCCGGGGATACCGCGGGTCGATCCTCGGCGGCATGGGCGCGGGCATCGAGATCAGTCGAGCGCGAGGATCGCGGACAGCCCGTGCCGCTGCGCCGCGGCGGCCAGTCGTCCGTCGCGACGGATGGCGAGGACGAAGGCGTCGAGACGCTCGAGCCATTGCGCGTCGCCCTGCGCGACCGCGTAGGCGTAGTCGGTGATCTGCACCGGGGACGGCGGGGCGATCACCCGCGCCCAGTCCGCGCTCGCCAGCACGCGCCGGCTGTAGGGGTAATCGGTGATGAAGGCATCGGCGCGCCCCGATTCCACCGCCCGCTCGCGCTCGCCCGGACGCTCGACCACCAGCAGGCGTGCCTCTCGCAGCCGCCCGCGCATCAGCGGCTCCATGTAGGTGCCTCGCTGCACCGCGATGACCCGGCCCGCGCGGTCGAGGTCCTCCCAGCCGCGCAGCTTCGGGTCGTGACGCGAGACCACGGCGTACACGTCGCTGCGCAGGTAGGCCCGGGTGAACGCCACTCGCGCGCGACGCTCGGCGGTGACCCCCACGCCCATCATCGCCACCTCGCAACGGCGTCGCGAAAGATCATCGGCGAAACGGCCGAAGTCGGTCTCCACATGCTCGACCCGCACCCCGAGGTCCGCGGCAAGCGCCCGTGACAGGTCGATGTCCAGCCCCTGCAGTTCGCCGCTGCGCGGGTGGCGCGACCCGATGCCGAAGTAGTCGGGCCACACGCACACCCGAAGGAGTCCGGCCGAGCGCACCTGTTCGAGCGTGCGCGCGGGTGCCTGGGTCTGAGTCTGGGCCTGGATCGGAGCCGGGGTCCGGGCCTGCGCCTCCTGCCCGTGCAGGATCGCGAGGACGATCGCCAGCAGGCAGGCGGCAAGGCACCGGACGGGCTGGCGGGGTGGCATCGGAAGGTCCCTGAGGGCGGTGTCCTCATTGTAGCGGCCACGGGACGCGAATCCCGCCGGGCGTCCTGGCTGTCTCTGCCAGCCGCGCGCCGCCTGCCGGGAGCGGCGGAATTCGCTACCCTTGCGCCCTGGATTCCATCCCTGCGGGAGACTCCGATGGTCGATGTGCTGGTGATCGGTGGCGGCAACGCTGCGCTGTGCGCGGCGCTGATGGCGCGCGAGGCCGGGGCGAGCGTGCTGCTGCTCGAGGCCGCCCCACGCGAGTGGCGCGGCGGCAATTCGGTGCATACGCGCAACCTGCGCTGCATGCATGACGAGCCGCAGGACGTGCTCACCGAGGCCTATCCCGAGGAGGAGTACTTCCAGGACCTGCTCAAGGTCACCGGCGGCATCACCGACGAGCGGCTCGCCCGGTTCGCGATCCGCCACTCCGCCTCCTGCCGGCCGTGGATGGTCAAGCACGGGGTGCGGTTCCAGAACTCGCTCTCCGGCACGCTGCACCTGTCGCGCACCAACGCGTTCTTCCTGGGCGGCGGCAAGGCGCTGGTCAACGCGTATTTCCGCAGCGCCGAGGCGCTCGGGGTGGAGATCCGCTACGAGTCCCCGGTCGACCGGCTGGAGATCGTCGATGGCCGCTTCCGGGCGGCCTGGGTCGGCGAACAGCGCATCGAGGCGCGCGCCTGCGTGGTGGCCAACGGCGGCTTCGAGTCCAACCGCGAATGGCTGCGCGAGGCCTGGGGCCAGCACAACGGCGAGTGGGTGGCCGAGAACTTCCTGATCCGCGGCACGCGCTTCAACATGGGCGTGCTGCTGAAGAGCCTGCACGAGGCCGGTGCCGACCGCATCGGAGACCCGCAGCAGTGCCACGCGGTGGCGATCGACGCGCGCGCGCCGCTCTACGACGGCGGCATCTGCACCCGCGTGGACTGCGTGTCGCTGGGCATCGTGGTCAACCGCCACGCGCAGCGCTTCTACGACGAGGGCGAGGACTTCTGGCCCAAGCGCTACGCGATCTGGGGCCGGCTGGTCGCCTTCCAGCCCGGCCAGATCGGCTACTCGATCATCGACGCGAAGGCGATCGGGCGCTTCATGCCGCCGGTGTTCCCGGGCGAGAAGGCCGACAGCCTCGAGGAACTCGCGCGCAAGGTCGGGCTGGACGCCGACGCGTTCGTGAAGACCGTGCGCGAGTTCAACGCGGCCTGCCGGATCGGCACCTTCGACCACTCGGTGCTGGACGACTGCCACACCGAAGGCCTGACCCCGGTGAAAACGCACTGGGCGCGGCCGATCGACACGCCGCCTTTCTACGCGTTCGCGCTGCGGCCCGGCATCACCTTCACCTACCTCGGCGTGAAGGTCGACGAGACGGCCGCGGTGCACTTCGGCGGGCAGCCCAGCGAAAACCTGTTCGCTGCAGGCGAGGTCAGCGCCGGCAACGTGCTGGGCAAGGGCTATCTCGCCGGCATCGGCATGACCATCGGTACCGCGTTCGGTCGCGCCGCTGGCGCCTCGGCCGCGCGCGCCGCGCTCGAGCAATCCCGCCAGCAAGGAGTCCTGCGTGACGCCGCCTGAAGCCGTGACCGCATCCCTCGACACGCTCACCCGACAAGCCGCTGCCCTCGGGGCGGGCGCCCCTGCGCCCCTCACGCCGGCCGAGGCGGAGGTCTCGCGGGTGATGCAGATCTGCAACGCCTGCCGCTATTGCGAGGGCTCCTGCGCGGTGTTCCCGGCGATGACCCGGCGGCTGGAGTTCGGCAAGGCGGACGTGCACTACCTCTCCAACCTGTGCCACAACTGCGGCGCCTGCCTGCACGCCTGCCAGTACGCGCCGCCCCACGAGTTCGGCGTGAACGTGCCGCGCGCGATGGCGGTGGTGCGCGGACAGACCTACGCCGACTATGCGTTCCCGCGCGCCTTCGGCGCGGCGTACCAGAACAACGGACTGGTGCTGTCGCTCGCGCTCGCCGCCGGCCTCGTGCTGTTCCTCGTCCTGGGAATCGCGATGCAGGGCTCGCTGTGGCATGAGCCGATGGCCGGCGACTTCTACGCGGTGTTCCCGCACAACCTGCTGGTCACGCTGTTCGGGTCGGTGTTCGGCTTTGCCATGCTCGCGCTCGCTATCGGCGTCGTGCGCTTCTGGCGCGACATCTCCCCGGGAGAGCCCCCCCCGGGCGGCCACGCGCCGGCCGTGGCCGAGGCCACGCACGACGCGCTGCGACTGAAGTACCTCGACGGTGGCCACGGCGAGGGCTGCCACAACGAGGACGACGGCTTCACGCTCGCGCGCCGGCGCTATCACCACTACACCTTCTACGGCTTCATGCTCTGCCTCGCCTCGACCAGCGTGGCCACGCTGTATCACTACGCGTTCGGCTGGGAGGCACCCTACCCGGTCACCAGCCTTCCGGTAGTCCTGGGCACGGTGGGCGGCATCGGGCTGCTGGTCGGCCCGATCGGGCTGTGGCGCCTGAACCGACGCCGCCATCCCGAGCATGGCGATCGAGCGCAGACCACGATGGACCGCGGCTTCATCGCGCTGCTGTTCCTCACCAGCCTCACCGGCCTGCTGCTGCTGGTGCTGCGCGACACCGGCGCGATGGCGCTGCTGCTGGCGATTCACCTTGGCGTGGTGATGGCGTTCTTCGCGACGCTGCCCTACGGCAAGTTCGCCCACGGCGTGTTTCGCAGTGCGGCCCTGCTCAAATGGGCGATCGAGCGTCGCCTGCCCAGCCGGCTGCAACTGGGATCGGACTGATCCGGTCCGGGCGCGCGTGATGGGAACGCCCTCCACGCGCGCTTCCCGGGCCCCGGTGGTGCGCGCGATGCGCGTGGTACCGGTGGCCGGGCGCGACAGCCTGCTCCTCAACCTGAGCGGTGCGCACGCGCCCTTCTTCACGCGCAACCTGGTACTGCTCACCGACAGCGCCGGGCGTACCGGCGTGGGCGAGGTGCCCGGGGGCGAGGCGATCCAGGCCACGCTCGAGGAGGCTGCGCGGTGGGTGGTCGGCCGCGGCGTCGACGAAGACGTCGAGGTGCTGCAGGCGATCGCGCAGGCCTTCGGCGATCGCGACGCGACCGGTCGTGGACAGCAGACCTTCGATCAGCGGATCACGGTTCACGCGATGACCGCGATCGAATCCGCAATGCTCGACCTGCACGGGCAGCACCGCGGGCTATCGGTGGCGCAACTGCTCGTGGAGGGTTGCGCAACGCGGACGACTCCCCCGGTCGGAACGGGCCGGCGCCCCGGATCGCGCGACGCATCGGTTCGCAGCGACACCCTCGCGGGAGAACCCGCTGCGGCAGCAGCGGTTGCGTCCGCGCGCGCGCGGACGCCCGCGGAGGCGAACACGCCCTTGGGCGCAGCCGGGATCGCACGCGCGAACGCAACCGTATCTGCTCGCGCCACCCCGTCGATGACGGCGTCGGCCGAGACGACAACCGCGACGGCGGCGCAGCCTGAGGGCGCGAATGCGGCCGCAGCCCCGGACGGCGCCGCGCTACCGCGCAGCGAGGTGCCCGTGCTGGGTTACCTCTTCTACATCGGCGACCGGCAGCGCACGCCGCTCGACTACGTCGCGCAGCCCGACGCGAAGGACGACTGGCTGCGACTGCGCCACGAGCCGGCCCTCGATACCGCAGCCCTCGTGCGTCTGGCCGAGGCCGCGCATGCGCGCTATGGCTTCGACGACTTCAAGCTGAAGGGCGGCGTACTCGCCGGCGAGGCCGAGGTCGAGGCGGTCGTCGCGCTGCACGAGCGCTTTCCGCGGGCGCGGATCACGCTGGACCCGAACGGCGCCTGGTCTCTCGAGGAGGCGGTGCGCCTCGCCCGCGACCTGCGCGGCGTGCTGGCCTACGCCGAGGACCCCTGCGGCGCCGAGGGCCGGTTCTCGGGGCGCGAGATCATGGCGGAGTTTCGCGAACGCACCGGACTGCCCACGGCGACCAACATGGTGGCCACCGACTGGCGCGAACTGCGCCACGCGATCGCCCTGCGCGCGGTCGACATCCCGCTCGCGGACCCTCACTTCTGGACGATGCGGGGCGCCGTGCGAGTAGCCGCCGCCTGCCGCGACGCCGGACTCACCTGGGGGTCGCACTCGAACAACCACTTCGACGTGTCGCTCGCGATGTTCACCCACGTCGCCGCCGCCGCGCCCGGGCGCATCACGGCGATCGACACCCACTGGATCTGGCAGGACGGGCAGCGCCTGACCCAATCGCCGCTGGCGATCCGCGCCGGGCGCATTCGGGTGCCCGAAGCGCCGGGCCTGGGCATTCGCATCGACCCCGCGCAGGTCGAAGCCGCGCGACACCTGCACGAGAGCCTGCCGGCGGCTGCACGCGATGATGCCGTGACGATGCAGTACCTGATTCCCGGTTGGCGCTTCGATCCCCGGCGACCCTGTCTCGTCCGCTGAACAGTCGATAGGGCCCGCCTCCTCGGGGCGTTGGCGCGGGTCGGGCAGCACGCACCCCCTTCATCTGTCCCGGGGCTGCCCGTCGGCGCGCGGCCGCGTGATCACAGCGTGGGCTTCGGCTGGCGAGCCGACTCTGCTACGCTGGCCGCCTGCTGCCACGCCCATGGAGACCTCGATGCCCGAACCGATCTGGAATGCCTTCCTCACCGAGCGCGACCGAGCGGTCTTCGCCGCCAGCGGCTATGGCGCGCTGCAGGGGTTCGGCCAGCGGCCGGCGATCCTCGTGATCGACGTCAACTACAACTTCTGCGGCGACCGGCCCGAACCGATCCTCGAATCGATCAAGCGCTGGCGCAATTCCTGCGGCGAGGAGGCCTGGGCAGGCGTCGCCGCCATCCGCCGGCTGATCGCGGCTGGCCGCGCCAGGGGATTGCCGGTGCTCTACACCACCGGCGTGCGTCGCGAAGACGACTGGGACGCGGGATCGTGGGCATGGAAGAACAGCCGGTCGGCCGAGCGGGTGCTGCCCGCCAACGCACCCCGCGCCGACGGCAACACCATCGTTCCCGACATCGGCCCGCTGCCCGACGACCTCGTCGTCTACAAGCAGAAGCCCAGCGCGTTCTACGGCACCCCGCTGCTCTCGTGGCTGATCCTGCTGGGCGCCGACAGCCTCATCGTCACCGGCACCACCACCAGCGGCTGCGTGCGCGCGAGCGTGCTCGATGCCTTCTCGAACAACCTGCGGGTGTCGCTGGTCGAGGAAGGCTGCTTCGACCGCGCGCAGGCGAGCCACGCGATCAACCTGTGCGACATGCATGCGAAGTACGCCGACGTGGTCAAGCTCGACGACGCGCTGGCCCAGATCGACCGGCTTCCAGGGGGCCTGTTCCCCAACCTTCCGGGTCGGGTCGCCGCCGCGCGCGCGGCGGCCTGAACGCCGGTCCCGTATCGGGCACCGGTGGCTCGACGCGCCGGGGCGTCCGACGCAGCGACCGGCGCCAGGACCGGCGGCAGGTCGTACGAGGCATCCCGCCCGAGCGGCGCGTCCGGACGGACGACTCGCGTGAGGCCCGCGCCGGCGGGTTCGCCACGAGGCCACTCCGGGGTTGCGGGCGTGCCTCGCCCGGCCCGTGCGCCGGGTATCGGGCGGCCCGGCCTGCAGCCTCGCCCGCACCGGCAGCAGGCCCCCGGGCGAGTCATCACGGCGCAGCAGGGGCTGAATCCAGCCGGGCCCGCACCCCGCCGCATGCGCGAGCCCCGGATCTGCGTGGACATCCTGCGAGGCGAGCCGCAAGACAGCCGAAGCCGTTACGGTCGGTTCCCCCGAACCGCGAGTGCCCCGATGTCGGCCGAGCACCTGGACTTCCTCGTGATGCAACCCGACTGCGAACGCCAGGTCGTGCGAGACCTGCTGTTCGCGGTCATGGCGTTCAACACCCACGAGCGGGCGGCGGGCCACGAACTGCAGGTGAGTTTTCCGCTGTTCGACGATGCCAAGGTGGCCGGCCGCGCGCGATTGGGCCAGGCGAGCGGCGGCCCGCTCGTGCGCATCACCGGGGATTCACGGCGGCTCGCGGTGCTGACCACCCGCCACGAGATCGCCGCGCACCTGCGCGCGGGCCGCGCCTGCACGCTCGAGCGCACGCAGGCCGTCGTGGATGCCGCACGCCACGAGCGATTCGGCGTGATCGACCACTCGCGCGCGCGACTGCTCGCCGAGGGGCCCGCCATCGCGCGACCGGTCGTGCTGTCGGGCCATGCCCGGCTGGCCGAAACCGCAGGCGCGCTGGGCGCAGTCGTCCAGGACGAGGCGATCTTCATCCAGCGCACTGAACTGGACGCCGCGCAGGCGGGACGCATCGACCCGCTGGGGTTCTCGTGGAGCCGCACGGTTCCGGTCGCGGCGCGCTGAACGCGCCCCGGTCATCGCCCGGCGGCAGTGCCTGGCGGTTCTGGTGGCGGGGCTGGGCGACACATCGCGCCACCACGCTGGACGCACCCGCCGCCGCGCAGGCCCTGGGGCAGTCGGTCCGGGGCAGCGGCTACCTGCAGCGACTCGAAGGCGAGGTGTTCTGCGGATTCGTGAACCCGCGCCTGCTGTTCATCGAGCATCGCCTCGGGCGCTGGCATGCCGACGGTGCGTTCAATCCGGTATTCCTTGGCCGGTTGCGTGAACCCCGTCCGCACGACCCGCCCGGCACGATGAGCGTGCTCGAAGGACGCTACACGTTCCGCGCAAGCCTGAAGGTCGCGGTAATGCTCGGGCTGCTGATCGCCGCGAGCCTGATCGCGGGTCCGCTGGCCGGTACCGTCACGCCGCGACTGCCCGGGGCGGCGCCGGACCGTACGGCCGCCTGGCTGATGGCCGGGCTCGCGCTGGTCGCGCTGCTGCTGTTGCTGGCCACCCTGCGCGCGGCCATCGCGGCCGGTCGCGCACGCGTGGCCGCGATCGAGGCGATGATCGCGCAACGCCTGCCGTCGCCCGCGCTGGCGCCCGCTGCACCAGCAGACGCGGCGGGCCCTCTTTCTCCACCGCAGGAGCGGAACGATGAACGATGAGCGCTATCGCGCCGGGCTTCAGGTTCGCCGCGAGGTACTGGGCGCCGAGTACGTCGACCGGCAACTCGCGACCGGAGGCGACGCCTTCGGCGAGCCGTTGCAGCCGCTGGCCACCGAGTTGTGCTGGGGCACGGTCTGGACCCGACCGCAGCTCACGCGGCGCGAGCGCAGCCTGATGAACCTCGCGCTGCTGATGGCGCTCGGTCGCGGCGCGGAGTTCCGGCTGCACGTGCGCGGCGCACTCGCCAACGGGCTCACCGCCGAGGACATCCGCGAAGCCATCCTGCACGCGACGGTCTACCTCGGCATGCCCGCGGGCGTCGAGGCGACCCGCCAGGCGCGCGAAGTGCTCGAAGCCGAGGGCGTGCTCTCACCGGCCAGCGCGCCCGGACCGGCGCAGCCCGCGCGCTGAACCCGCATCGTCGTCCCGGCCGCTGCAGGGTCGCGACCGTGGCGATCACCCATCGCGGCCGGCGTGGGCTCGCCGGTGGCCGCGGCCCACTGCACCGCCGGGTGCCGGCGCGCTCGCACGGCGCCCACGCCGCGCGGGCCTGCATGCGATCGGCTTCCGGCCGTGCGGGATCCTCGACGCCCGGCCGTACCGCGCGCGGTCCGCTCGCGCCGGGGAATCCGGCGAGCAGCCTTCGGCCGAGGGACATCCGGCTCACGCACCTGCGACGACCAGACCGGCTGCCCGACGGCTGTGCCGATTCGATCCGGTCAGACTGCGGGGGTGCGGTGACTCAGTCGGCGCGGATGCCGGCCTTGCGCGCGACCGCCGCCCAGCGGTCGAGTTCCTCGCCGAGGTATCGGGCGAACTGCGCCGGGCGATCGAGCACCGGCGACAGCCCCTGCTGGGCCATGCGATCGGAGACCACGGATCCGCTCATCGCGGCCACCAGGTCGCGGTGCAGCGCCTCGACGATGCGCGAGGGAGTGCCGGCCGGCAGCAGCGCGCCGTACCAGGTCTGGTACTCGAAGCGCGGCAGCCCCGACTCGGCGAGGGTCGGGAGGTCCGGCGCGACCGCAACCCGCTTCGCGCTGGTCACCGCGAGCATGCGTACCCGGCCGGCCTTCGCCTGCGGCAGCACGCTCGCCATGTTCGTGAGCAGCACCTGCACCTCGCCCGCCAGCAGCGCCGAGGTGGCCAGCCCTGCGCTCTTGTAGGGCAGGTGCAGCAGGTCGATGCCGGCCGCCAGCCTGAACAGTTCGCTGCCCATGTGCGTGGCGCTGCCGGGCCCAGCCGAGCCGTACGCGTAACGCCCCGGCTGCGCGCGCGCGACCGCGATCAGTTCCTTCACGCTCGTCGCGGGCAAGGAGGGGTGGACGGCCAGCACGCTGGGCTGGTGGGCGAGTTGCGTGACCGGGACGAGGTCGCGGCGGACGTCGTAGCCCAGGTCGCTGCGCAGTGCGGGGGTGATGGCCAGCGAGGAACTGGTCACGAGCAGCGTATGGCCATCGGGCGCCGCGCGCACCGCGAGCAGGGTACCGACCGCGCTGCCTGCGCCTGGCCGGTTGTCGACGATCACCGTCTCGCCCCAGCGCTCGGTGAGTGCCGAGGCGGCGATGCGCCCGACGATGTCGCTGCCGCCCCCCGGCGCGAGCGGGATGATCACGCGCACCGGACGCTGCGGATACTTCGCGACCGGCTCGGCAGCCGGGACGACGCCGGACATCGCCACCGATGCGACGCCCAGCGCCCACGGGGCCAGGCCCGCCAGCAGACGACCCGCCGGGCGCCCACTCCGGTCCTCGCCAGCCCGGGACGGACTTTCGCGGCGGGCGTGGCCGCGATCGGGCGGGATGCGGCGGTACAACCGAACCATGGGGGGACTCCGGATCGCGGCGCGCCCACACGCATGCGGGCGAGGCGATGCGAAGCGTATGTCGGAAACATTGCATTCCCGTGACAACCGCTCGGCGCGGACGACGCCACCGCGACGGGAGCCCCGAGTCGGTCGGGCGCGAGCGGGGCACGATCCGATCGCCGGCCAGATGCGGCGAAGTCCCCGCAACCCGCGCCCGGACCCGGGACCTGATGCGGACCGCGGACACGCGCGACGCGCTCGCAGGCCAGGGAAACCTGCCACGCACCGCACCCGCGCGGAGCCGCCGTCCGGCGGCGCCGCGGTTCAGGCCGGGGGCAACAGCGCCTGCAGCGTCCGCTCGGTGGCGCCCCGGTGCACCTGGGCGAAGACCCGTCCGGCCTCTGCCATGGTCGCGCGACGAACACGGTCGGCCAGAAGTTCGGCCACGGAACGTCCGAGTTCGGCGGCATCGGCGACGCGCAGCGCCGCCCCTGCGGCGACCGCCTGTTCCGCCGCCTCGCGGAAGTTCCAGGTATGGGGCCCGACCAGCACCGGGCAGCCCAGCGCGCACGGCTCGATCAGGTTCTGCCCCCCGAGCGGTCGCAGGCTGCCCCCGACGAAGGCGAGGTCCGCCGCCGCATACCACGCGGCCATCTCCCCCATGCTGTCGCCGAGCAGCACGCGCACCGACGCGTCGGCGGCCTCGTCGATGCCCCCCTCGCCGCTGCGCCGGGAGAAGCGCAACCCGGCGGCCGCAACCGTCGCGGCCACGGTATCGAAACGCTGGGGATGACGCGGCACGAGGACGAGCAGGACGCGAGGATCCAGTACGGCGAGCGCGGCGAGTACATCCGCCTCCTCGCCCTCGCGCGTGCTGGCGGCCACCCAGACCGGCCGGTCGCCCCAGCGCGCCCGCCACGCCCGCCCGCGCTCGATCAGCGCCGGGGAGGGCTGCGCATCGAACTTGAGGTTGCCGGTCACCGTGACCCGCGGCGCGCCCAGCGCCCGCAGCCGGGCGGCGTCGGCCTCGCCCTGGGCGAGTACGCCGGCAAGGCCTGCCAGCGCCTCCCCGGTCAGGCGCGGCAGCCGCTGGTAGCCGGCGGCCGAACGCTCGGACAGCCGTGCGTTGACCAGCCACAGCGGTACGCCCCGCGCGCGGCAGCGGGCGACCAGGTTCGGCCACAGTTCGGTTTCAAGGATCGCGCCGAATACCGGCCGGAAGTGATCGAGGAAGCGGTCGGCGCCTCCGGGCGTGTCCCAGGGAAGGTAGACCGAGCGGACGCGGTCGCCGAACAGGTCGGCCGCCGTCGCG
>JBIPNU010000193.1:0-5439 GCA_044370615.1 Burkholderiales bacterium | reverse complement strand
AGTTCCGACCAGTTTGAACCAATCGGCCGATTGGTTTAGCGTGCGGGGATGCCTCCGCCCGACCACTCCCGCCAGGCCCTCCGCCAGTTCATCCTCGAGCGCGGATCCGCCCCGGACGCCGCCGGCGCACGGCTGCCCACCGAGCGCGAGTTCGCTCGCCAGTTCCGCCTGCCGCGCAACGCGGTCCGCCGCACGCTGGCCGAACTCGAGGCCGATGGCCGGCTGAGGCGCGAAGTCGGGCGCGGCACCTTCCTCGCACCCCCGCGACCTGCCGGCGAGGACACCGCCCTGCCGGGCACCAGCCCGGCGGAGCTGATGGAGGCAAGGTTGCGGGTGGAGCCTGGCGTGGTCGAGCTCGTGGTGGTCAACGCCACCGCCGCCGACTTCGCGCGCATGCACCAGTGCCTGCAGCGCGCCGAGGCGGCGACCACGCTCGCGCAGTTCGAGCTGTGGGACGCAGCGCTGCACCAGGCGGTTGCCGCGGCCACACACAACACGCTGGTCGCACGCATCTTCGACCTGTTCCACGAGGCCCGCCAGCACGCGGCCTTCGGCAAGCTGCGCGATCGCATCGTCACCGAACCGCTGCGCCTGGACTACCAACGCCAGCACCGACGCATCGTCGCAGCGCTGGAAGCACGCGACGCGCCTGCCGCCCGCGAGGCGGTGATCGCACACCTCCCCTGCGCGCGCGGCAACCTCTTCGGTCTCTAGGCGGCACGCGGCCGCGTGCGAGGCCAGTCGAGCCGGGGCCTGAGCACGCCCAGCACGACGTTGACCAGGCACAGCACGAACACGGTCCACAGGCCGATCCACTCGGTGCGCATCAGTTCGGCCATCAGCGCCGGCGTCTCGGGCGCCGCCGGCGCTTCGGTGACCTGCTCGGCGGCGCGCCGCGCGGTGCCCATCACGACCACCAGCGTGCCCTCCAGCAGTCCGATGCCGGTAATCGCCTTCGCCCAGACCCAGCGCGACTGCGCGAACGGGTAGTGGACCGCCATCGCCGCCAGTCCGCTCACCAGCACCAGCGCGAGCGAGGGGAGCAGGATCCAGCTGTGGATCGCGACGATCGACTGGCGCAACACCGCGTAGGCCGGCAGCGTGATGTCGGCGGGCGCGCGCGCGATCAGCACCAGCTGGCAGGCGAGCGCGCCGGTGATGCCGATGCCGGCCAGCTCGTGCAGCAGCTTGAGCAGGCGCTTCACCACGAACCTACTGCGGTGGACGCACGCCGTCCTTCTCCACCGTGATGCGCAGGGCGGTCAGCGTATCGTCGGCATCGAGTCGGGCAGCCATGAACAGGTAACGGCCCGGCGCCAGCGCCTCGCGGGTGGCGGGGTCGGCGGTGATCACCGGCGTGCCCGGGGGCACGCGCACGCGCACCGTGCCGCCCTTGAAGGCCATCGTGACTTCGCGTCCGTCGCCCACCTGCGCATCGGCCGCGATGTAGGCGTTGGTCATCGATGCGCCGGGCTCGAGATCCCACGCGCCATGCCCTTCGGCGGCGGTCTTCGGCAGCGTGTGCAGGCCGCGGGCGACGAGCGTGCCATCGGGCGCCTTGACCGCGGTCACGCCGACGAAGGTGTCTCGCCCCAGGTCGGAGAGCGCGATCGCGCGCGCGGTCGACACCACGGTGGACTCCACCAGCCGGATGCGCAGCGGCGTGCCCTCCCGGGTCCGCAGCATCAGCATGCCGGGCTCCACCGCCGTCACCGTGCCGCGGATGCGCACGTTCTGCGGCGACTGGGCCACTGCGCCGGTGGCCAGCGCGCACAGTGCAAGGACCGTGCACAGCCGACTCCACACACCTGCAGTCCGGATCGTCATCGACACCTCCTCGTGGAACGCTGCAGACAACCCGCCCGATCGACCGGGCCTCGCGCCGCCGGGGCCTCGCGCAGTCCGGCCCTGCGAGGCACCCGGGACCGGCAGCCCGCCGCGTCGGCGGCGATGAATTCCCGGCGGACCCGACGATCCGGGGCGACCGGGTCATCTCGTCGGTTCAGCGACACCCCCAACCCTACGCCAGCAGCCAGGCGGGACGGCTCCCACCAGGTCGCTGTCCATGCCATTGCTCGCGCGCGCGGCGCCTCGGGCCAGCCGGCCTGTCGCCAGCCGCAACGCGCGGCTGCGCCGCAAGCCACCGAGCGCGGTCCGCCGGCGATGCCGCCGGCCCGGAGGGCCGGTCAGCGCCCGGGCGCCCCGGGCTGGCGCAGCGGGTGGGCGCGGGCGAAGGCCTCGAGCGCCAGCGCCCGCTCGGCGATCGCCACGCTCGCCGGGAAGTCGGCGAGATCGACGCCGGTGAGCTTCGCACCGGCCACGTGGGTGGCGAGGCAGATGTCGGCCAGCGTGAGCTGCTCGCCCAGGCACCATGGCCCGGGCCGGCCGGCGAGCCGCTGCTCGAGCGCCGCGAGCGCCGCCCGGCTCCAGTGGGCGATCCAGGCGTTGCGGGTGGGCTCATCGAGTCCGAGCACACCCGAGAGGTAGTTGCGCACCCTGGGTACCACCAGCGGGTGGGCATCGGCCGCGACCATCAGCGCGAGCGCGCGCGCCTCGGCGCGCGCGCGCGGCGTGGCCGGCAGCAGCGGGGGCTGCGGGTGCACCTCGTCGAGGTACTCGATGATCGCGAGCGACTGGGTGAGCGGCGCTTGCCCCTCCTCGACCAGCGCGGGCACGGCCGACATCGGGTTGACCGCGACGAAGCCGGGTTCGTACTGGGCGCCGTTGAAGATGTCGATCGAGGTCTCGCGCGCGTCGAGTCCCTTGAGGTTGAGCGCGACACGCACGCGGAAGGTGGCGAGCGAGCGCCAGAAGCCGTACAGCACGGGGGCAGCCATCGCGAAACTCCAGGGCAGTTGAAAACCGGGGGACCGGGTCTACAGGCAGAGACGCTGCCCGCCGAGGTTACCGGGGCGGAGCGCTGCGCGCTGCCATGGCCGAGGTGACCGCGCCCCCCGCGCGCGCGGGCTCGGCACGCGAAGGCCGCCAGTAGCGCCCGCGATCAGGGAATCTCGGGCAGCAGCAGCCAGGACTCGTGCCCAGGCCCGGTGTGCACGGTGGTGCGCCCGCCATAGATCGCGCGCGGCCGATCGCGCGGATCGTCGTGCAGGAACGGCCCGCAACCCTTCAGTTCGTTCCTGAAGTTCGACAGCCGCGCGCCGGTGCTCGACTGCCACTCGTAGTCGCGCCCCAGCACCGAGAGCGCGAGGCGATGCCCGGCGGGCACCACGATCGAGGTGGGCCAGAGCTCGATGTCGAGCGCCACCGGCTCGCCCGGCACCAGCGGCTCGCGCCGGTCATGGGTGTGGTAGGGCCGCCACGGCCGGCTCATCGCCTCGTCGAGTCGACGATGCGAGGCGCGCAGCCAGCCCTGCGCGATGGGCGTGTGCGGATCGATGGCCCCCATGAACACGACCTCGCGAAGATCGGGCGAGAACACCCGGAAGACCAGGAACAGGTCGGCATCGGCCGTGCTCGACGACACCCACAGGCGCGCGGCCAGCGGCCCGGTGAACTCGGTTTCGCGCTCGAGCGGCGCGGAGACGAAGGTCACGCCGTCGCCCAGCGCCTCGTAGCCGCGCGCGGCTCCCGCCGTGGCCGCCTGCGGCGCCATCGTCGCCGACCCGGCATCGAGGTGCCAGCGCGTCCAGCGGGTGCGCGCGATCGGCCACTCGCGCTCGGTGCGCTCGACGAAACGGTCGATATGCCGAACCTGCAGCAGGACCGGCGGCGCGCGGTCCTGCCCGTTGTCCACGCCCTTGAGGAAGTGATCGAAGAAACGCAGCTGCAGCCTTCGGCCGTAGTCGGTGTAGAAGTGCGTCCAGTGCTCGAGGCCGTGCGCCTCCAGCCACTTCTGCGTCGAGGCCGCCTGCACGAAGCCTTCGAAGTTGCCGCGCGGGTGCAGGCCCTGCCCGCCCCAGTTGGCCGCCGACAGCAGCGGCACGGTGATCCGGTCCCACTGCGGCGAGCGCGCGCGGTGGTAGGCGTCGTCGACCGGGTGCGCGAGCACGTCGTCGCCGAACTGGCAGCGGTTGGCGGCGAGTTGCGCATCGGACAGCGTCTGGTCTCCGCAGACGAGCTCGCCGGTCACCACCGAGCGTGCCCCGCGCTCGCCCAGGCCGTGCTGCACGGTCTTCACCTGCATGTCGAACCAGTTCGCCCAGAAGGTGGACAGGATGCCGCCGTGATGCGTCATGTCCCGGTACCAGTCGGCCGCGCCCTCCCACACGCACATCGCCGCCAGGTGCGGCGGCTGCAGCGAGGCGACGTGCCACTGGTTGCTGCCGAAGTAGGACACGCCGTTCAGGCCGACCCGCCCGTTCGACCACGGCTGCACGCCCGCCCACTCGATGCAGTCGAAGAAATCGCGCGTCTCGCGCGGCGAGAACGGATCGATGAACCCGGGCGAGCGCCCGGCGCCCCGCGAATCCACGCGCACGCAGGCATAGCCCTCGGGCACCCATTTCTCGGGATCGACCACCTCCCAGTTCTGGTGGCGGTTGCTCGAACCATGGGCCACGTCGGGGTGCTCGGCCACCATCCGCTGCCAGGCGCTGGGATAGCCCTGCTGGAAGGCGAGCCCCTTCGCGTAGGGCCCGTAGGTCAGGAGCACCGGATGGCGGCCTTCGCCCCGGGGCCTGAAGACGTCGGCTCGCAGCACCAGGCCGTCGTCCATCGTGATCGCGACGTCGTATTCGCAGTGCATGTCGACCGTGCCCACCCTGGTGTCCGCCATCCTCGCCTCCCGTGCCCGCGTGCGGACGCCCGCGGCCCGCCGCATCGAGGCGGCAAGTTGACGGCGGCAGCGCGCGGTGTCAAGTTCGCGCCTCCACACACCCCTCGGGAGCTCGTTCGTGAACATCGGCATCGTCGGCATCGGGCGCATGGGCGCCGCCATGGCCACCCGCCTGCTCGGCCTGGGACACCAGGTCACCGTCTGGAACCGCAGCCCGGCCAAGGCGCAGGCCCTCGAGTCCGCCGGCGCGAAGGTGGCCGCGAGCCCGCGCGCGCTCGCCGAAGCCTGCGACGTCGTCCTCAGCATCCTCGCCGACGCCCCTGCCGTCGAGGCGGCGTACTTCGGCCCGGACGGCGTGGGCAGCGGCCCGCTCGCCGGCAAGGTGGTGATCGAGATGAGCACGCTGCGTCCGGAGACCCAGCAGTCGCTCGCCGCCCGCCTCAAGTCGCTGGGCGCGGCGGTGGTCGAATGCCCGGTCGGCGGTACCGTCGGCCCGGCCCGCGACGGCAAGCTGCTGGGGTTCGCCGGTGGCTCGGCGGAGGACTTCGCGCGCGCGAAGCCGGTCCTCGAACAGCTGTGTCGCCGCGTCGAGCATGTCGGCGCGGCCGGCGCCGGTGCCGCGATGAAGCTCGCGATCAACCTGCCGCTGCTCGTCTACTGGCAGGCGCTGGGCGAGGCGCTGGCGATCATCCGACCTCTGGGCC
>JBIPNU010000236.1:0-4863 GCA_044370615.1 Burkholderiales bacterium | reverse complement strand
CGCGAGCAGCATCGGCAGCGCCAGCGGCAACTGCACCCGCCACAGCACCTGACCGTCGCGCAGCCCGAGCGCACGCGCGGCCTGCACCAGCCCCGCCGGCACGCTGGCGAGCCCGGCATGGGTGTTGCGAACGATCGGCAGCAGCGCATAGAGGAACAGCGCGATCAGCGCGGGCACGAAGCCGATCATGCCCAGCCACGCGATCAGGAAAGCGAGCAGCGCAAGCGAGGGTACGGTCTGCACCAGCCCGGTCGCCGCGAGTACCGCCCCCCCCAGTCGGGGCTGGCGGCAGGCGACGATACCCAGCGGCACTCCGAGCACGATGGCCAGCACCACGGAACCCAGCACCAGCACCAGATGCTGCAGCAGCAGCCCTGCGAGATCCGGTTCGAATATCCGGTCGAGCACCGAGGGACGCGGCGGCGCAGCGCCGGCAATGGACCCGACCGCGCCCGTCTGCAGGCGACCCACTGCGGTCACGGCAGCATCCGCGCCCGGCGCCTTCGCCGCGCCCGCAGCCGCATCCCGGCCTGAAGCCGTCGCCGCGGCCTCGACGAAGCCGCGCGCAACGTCCGTGAATGAGCGCCCTTCAACCTCAACCGCCGCGTTGAGCGCGGTCATCGTCCGCTCGTCGATGCGCCCCTCCAGCGCACGCAGCGCAGCGACAGCCTGCGCAGGCAGCGAGGCGCGCATGAGCAGCACCGCATCGTAGCGCGGGAAGAACCGACGATCGTCGCGCAGCACGCGCAGGCGGAAGCGGGCGATCTGCGCATCCGTGCCGTAGGCGTCGATCAGGTCGACCTGGCCCTGTGCCAGCGCCTGGTAGGCCAGTCCGTGGTCGAGGCCGATCGGACGCCCGAGGCCCAGCGGGTAGTGACGCACGAGCGCCGACCAGCCGTCGGCCCGGGCGAGGAACTCGTGGGTGAGCCCCGGTCTCAGGCGCGCGGCCTCCGCGGACGGCAGCCTCGCGAGCGCGGTGAGGCTGTCGACGCCCAGGCGCGCGGCGTCGGCCTCGCGCATCGCGATGGTGTAGCTGTTGGCGAAGCCCAGGGGAACGGCAACCCGCAGCTGCCCTGGCGCCAGGCGCGCGTCGAGTTCCTCGAGGGTCCAGGGGGCCTCGCCGGTGACAGGTACCCGCCGCAGCAGTTCACGCTCGATGGTGCCGGTGTACTCGGGATACAGATCGACCGCGCCCGCACGCAGCGCGCTTGCGAGAATCGCGGTGTTGCCCAGCCCGATCCGGTGCTCGGCCGCCACGCCGGCTCGCTGAAGCGTCAGGCGGAGGATTTCGCCGAGGATGTAGCTCTCGGTGAATCGCTTCGAGCCCACGACGAGCGGAGCCGACGCGCTGGCGCTGGCCGCCGCAAGACCGAGCAGCACTCCGACGAGCAAACCGCACCACGCGCAAGGCAAGCGGATCATCGCGGCCCCTGGCCGGCGGCTGGCGAACCCCCCGGGCTCGATGACGCGCACGCAGACTGCACCGTGGCTTCGCCTCGACCGGCGTGCCGGCTGCTTGCCGCCCCCTGGCTTGCTCCGACCGCGCTTCGCCCGTTCACGCCCGACCTCCCTCCCGCACGCCAGACTCTAGCCGCCCGCAGGCCGACGGATTGCCCGCCAGCGATCGGCACGATGGCGAGCGCCCAGGCGCCTGAGCCTGCCGCCGGTCGTCATCTCCGGACAGTGCCGTGCTTGGCCGCCGCCACTGGCGACCGCAGGCGGGCACGCGCGCGAACGTACGCGCGGCGCGGGATCAGCCAGCCCGGCCAACGCCTTCGGCCGACATGCGGGAGGGCATGGTCTCGAATCAATCAGGCTTGATCCTCGCATCGCGCACGATGCGTCCGTACAGTTCGACCTCCTCGCGCACCTGCTTCGCGAACTCGCGCGGCGTGTTGGCGACGACCTCGAACCCCTGGGCGACGATCTTCTCGCGAACCTCTGGTGCGGACAAAATGCGGGCGATCTCGCGCTGGAGGCGCTCGACGGTCGCCGCCGGCGTCCCCGCCGGAACGAACACTCCGGTCATCACGTCGGTCGAAAAGCCCGGGAAGCCCGACTCGATCATGGTCGGTACATCCGGGATTGCCGCCGCGCGCTGCGGCAGAGTCGAGGCCAGGGCTCGCAACTGTCCGCTGCGGATCTGCGCAAGCACGGTTGGCAACCCGGGACAGCCGATTGCAACCTGATTGCCCATCAGCGCAGTCGTCAGCGGAGCCGCTCCGTTGTACGGCACGTGTTCGAGATCGAGTTTCGCGCGCTGGTTGAGCAGCTCGCAGGACAGGTGGCCAGTCGTACCCGTGCTGGGCGAGCCGTAGGCGTACTTGCGCGGATGAGCCCGCACCAGCGCGATGAACTCCTTGAGCGTCTTCGCGGGCAGTTGCGGATGCGTGACGAAAACGATCGTCGCCGCCGTCGCACGAGTCACCGGAACGAGATCGCGGAAGATGTCGTAGCCAGGACGCTCGAACAGGGTGGGGTTGACCACGATCGAGGAACTGGTGAAGAGCACCGTATGGCCATCCGGCGCAGCCTTCGCCGCCATCACGGCCGCGATGTTTCCCCCGGCGCCGGGCCGGTTGTCGACGAGTACGGGCTGCCCTGACTGCTCGGTGATGCGTGGCGCGATCAGGCGCGCGACGACGTCCACGGGTCCCCCCGGCGCAAACGGGATCACGAATCGCATCGGCCGCGACGGGAAAGGCTCCCCGGATGGCTGGGCGCTCACCGGAACGGTCGCCATCGCCATGACCGCCCCGAGAATGGCGGCTCCCAGCGGTGCTCGAACTGAAAAGGGCGTGGCGGGAAAGTGTCGAATCGATCTAGGCATCACGGCTCCTTCAGAGGGGTACGCTGTCGGCTGGTATCGTCCGCCAGGCACCGTGTCGCACGCCCCGGGCCCGCGGAGACCGAACGCTCGCCCGCGAGCGACCGATCCTGCGATCGTTCGAGCGACGGCTCCCAGCGCGCATCGAGGGGGGCGAACCCTCGCGACTAGAGTGTCGTCAATCCAAGTTTCCTGAGGATGGGCTCGAAACGCTGGATATCGTCGACCACGCGCTGCCTGAAGGCTTCGGCCGTCATCGCCATCGGCTCGGCCCCCTGGGCGAGAATCCGCTCGCGAACCCTGGGCAGGGTGACGATCCGGCTGACCTCGACATTCAGGCGATTGACGACATCGAGCGGTGTACCGGCCGGCGCGAACCACCCGTGCCAGCCGCTGACCACCTCCATTCCCTTGACGCCATGCGCCGCCAGCGCGCGCAGTTCAGGAAGCGCGGGCAGCGACTGGGGGCCGATCACCGCAAGCGCACGCAGGCGTCCAGCCCGGACCTGCTCGACCGTGGTCGCGGAATCGAACAGATAGTCGATGCGCCCCGACATCAGGTCCTGTACCGCCGGAGCCAGCCCTTTGTAGGGTACGTGGGTCGCCTTCGCCCCGATGGCGTCGTTGAAGATTTCGGTCGCGAGGTGGATCAGGCTGCCGCTGCCGGAGGAACCAAAGGTCAGCTTGCCCGACTGCGCACGGGCGAACGCGATGAACTCCTCGACGGACGTCGCCCGCACATGGGGACCGACCACCAGCACGTAGTTCGTGCGCGCCGTGGTCGCGACCGGAACGAAGGACTTCACGGGATCTACCCAGGTCTCTCCCCGCTTCTGCATGTAGGGGGTGATCGTCAGCGTATTGGCGCCGCTGACCAGATAGGTATGGCCATCGGGCGCAGCGCGGGCGACCACGCCCGCCGCGATGCTGCCGGCCGCGCCGGGCCGGTTCTCGATCAGTACCGGTTGCCCGATGCTGCGCGACAACTCCTCGCCGACGACTCGCGCGATGTAGTCGATCGAGCCTCCCGCCGACACGGTCGCGACCAGCGCGACAGGCCGCGACGGCCAGCCGCCCTGGGCCTGGAGCGGCGACGCGCCGAAGGCCAGCAGCGCGAGGCTGACCGAGCCGACCACAGGAACGGATGATCGGTGAGCCTTCCACGCCCCTGCGCGCGGCGGCCTCATCATGGTGCCGACGCCGGGCGAAACTGCACATCCTCCGGATCTGGCGTACCCACCACCATCATGAATTCCGCATCGCTCCAGCCGTCGTTCCGGAACCAGTGGGGGCGTCCGGCCGGGTTGAGCATCACGTCCCTGGGCCCCAGGCGCTGCTCCACCGTACGGCCGCCCTCCTCCCACCCCACGGTGAGCACCCCCTCGAGCACGAGGTAGGCATCCTCCACCCCGCGAGTGTAGGCCTGCACGCCATTGCCACGAGGAAGCCGGATGAGGTCCTTGCGATAGGTCCCCGCCGGCGCTCCGCCCTCCCCGATGTAGCCCATGCGCGCGAATCCCGCCTCGTGCCACCGGGGTCGCTGCTGGCTGTAGCGCACGACATGTCGCGCGAACTCCCGGTGACGCCAGTCGTCGCTGTACTCGTCGAGCGAATGCGTCCGCTCCGGGCCCGCTCCATAGGTCGCCGACATCTCGCTGCCATGGGTACGCGGGTGGAACAGGTAGCGTGGCGTCTCGGGCCGCCCCTTGCCGAGCATGATCGATACCAGAACCGGCTCGTAGCCGTCGTTGCGGAAGCCATGCGGCCGGTCGGTCATGTGCAACACCATGTCCTTCGGGCCGAGCCGGGCTTCGAGGATCTCGCCGTCGTACTCCCAGGTCGCGGTAAGCACGCCGGAGAGCACCAGGAAGGCTTCCTCGATCTCGTGCGCATGCAGCACGGCATGCTTGCCGACCGGCTGGTGGACCATGCTGAGCGTGAAATGGTCCGCCGGCAGCGTGTTCGGGTCGTCGACCTTGGGCGAACCACCCGCGCCGATGAAGCGGATCTGGGCGCGATCGAGTTCCGGGTATCCG
>JBIPNU010000190.1:0-5522 GCA_044370615.1 Burkholderiales bacterium | reverse complement strand
AAGCGGTGGTCGCCGCGCATGCACTGCGCACCCTGCGCCCGGGCACCGAGGTCGTCGCCCCCTCGCCCACCGGGTCGGCGAGGGGGTTGCAGCACCCGGCGCCGTGACGATCGCATCCGGCGGACACACGGTTTCGCTGCCCTTCGCCTCCCGCGAGGCGGCGGCGCTGCGACTCGCGCGCGCGCTCGCCGGCCACCGCGGGCAGCGCCCGCTCGTGCTCGCCATCCCTCGCGGGGGCGTGCCGATGGGGCGGATCATCGCGCGTGAACTGGACGGCGAGCTGGACGTGGTGCTGGTGCGCAAGCTTGCCGCCGAGGACGATCCGGAACTCGCGCTGGGGGCGGTCGACGAGGCCGGGCGCGTCTGGTGGGGGCCTCGCGCACGCGCCTCGCGCCCGCTCGTCCGCGCCCTCGCCCCGGTGATCGCCCGCGAGCGGGAGCGCATCGCGGCACGACGCGCCCGCTACCGACCGCTGCGCGAGGCGGTGGACCCGCGCGATCGGGTGGTGATCGTCGTCGACGACGGGCTCGCCACCGGCGCGACGATGATCGCCGCGCTGCTCGCGGTGCGCGCCTGCGCGCCCCGCCGCCTCGTGTGCGCGGTGCCGGTGGCCGCCGCCGGAAGTCTCGAGCCGGTCCGCGCCTGCTGCGACGACCTGGTGTGCCTCGCCACCCCCGAGCCGTTCATGAGCGTCGGCCAGTTCTACCGGCGGTTCGATCCGGTGGAGGACGAACAGATCGAAGCGCTGCTCGCCGAGGCCGCGGCCGGCAACGCACGCGCCGGGCAGCCCGAAGCGTCCCTGCAAGGCCCCGACCGGCAGGCATGCGACGATAATCGGGCGTATCGCCCACGAGCGCAGGATCCGTGATGAAGAAGCCCTTCGAGTTCACCGCCAGCGAAGCCACCCGCGCGATCGACACGGGTACCCTCACCGCCAGCGCACTGGTCGACAGCTGCCTCGAGCGCATCGCCGAGCGCGAGCCGCAGGTCGAGGCCTGGATCTGGCTCGCCGCCGACGCCGCGCGCGCGCGGGCGCGCGACCTGGACCGCGGACCCCGGCGCGGCGCGCTGCACGGCGTGCCGTTCGGCATCAAGGACATCATCGACACGCACGACATGCCCACCGGCTACGGCTCGCCGATCTACGACGGCTGCCGGCCGGCGGCCGATGCCGCCTGCGTGGCACTCAGCCGCGAGGCCGGTGGCGTGCTGCTGGGCAAGACCGTCACCACCGAGTTCGCGAACCTGCACCCGGGCAAGACCCGCAACCCGCACGACCCCGCGCGCACGCCCGGGGGCTCCTCGAGTGGCTCGGCCGCCGCGGTGGGCGCGGGCATGGTGCCCCTGGCCATCGGCACGCAGACCACGGCCTCGACGATCCGCCCCGCGTCCTACTGCGGCGTCGTCGGCTACCGTCCGACCTGGGGGGACCTGCGCTGCTCCGGGGTGCGCGAGGCCGCAGGCTCGCTCGACACGCTGGGCCTGATGGCGCGCAGCGTCGAGGACATCGCGCTCTTCCGCGACGTGCTCCTCGGACAGCCAGCCACGCCGCTGCCCGCCGAGGCACGCCGTCCGCGCATCGGCTTCTGCCGGACCAGCCGCTGGGACACGCTCGAGCCGTCGACCGCGGCGCTGCTCGAGCAGGCCGCGCGCACGCTCGCCTCGGCCGGAGCGCAGGTGGTCGAGGTCGTGCTGCCCGAGCCGTTCACGCGCGTGGTCGACGCCCATCGCTGGGTGTCGAGCTTCGAGTTCACGCGCAACTTCCGCCACGAGATCGCCAATCACGCCGACCGCATCAGCCGCACGCTGTTCGAGGGCCGCATCCGCGACGGGCTGTCCTGCTCCTTCGAGCGCTACCTCGAAGCACGCAACTTCCTCGAGCAGTGCCGCCAGCAGTTGCCCGCGGCCTGCGGCGAGGTGGACCTGCTGTTCACCGCGGCCTGCGACGGCGAGGCACCGGTCGGTCTCGGCACCACCGGCAACCCGTACTTCTCCGCGATCTGGACGGCACTGCACGTGCCATGCCTCACGGTACCGGTGTTCACCGGGCCGGCCGGGCTGCCCGTCGGCGCCCAACTGATCGGGCATCGCAACCGCGACCGGGACCTGCTCGACGCCGCCCGCTGGGTGGTGGCTGCGCTTGGCTGACCACTCCGGGTCGCGCCCGCCGGCCTCGCGACCGACCCGCGGCGGGTGCACGCTCCCGCCGGCGCGTGCGACACCGCGTGTGCCCGGTCTCCGCGGGCGGCGATGACCGGGCACACTGAGAGGCACAAGCCCGCGCGCGCACCATGACCCGGGCGAGCTCGGGTAGCGGTCGCGCACCCGGCGGCCAGGGCTCGGCCGCCGCGCACCGCCGTCGGCGGCGAGACTCGCCGTCGACAGGGAGGATCGTCGTATCAGCGCCGAGCCGGGATCACCGGCAGCAGGAGGTGCGACGGATGGATGCCGCCGGCATGCACGGTGTTGATCGCCCCGGCGTTGTAGTCGGCGTGGTAGTGGGTGTAGGGCGCCGAGCCGATGCCATCGCGCGGCTGGATGTCCACGCGCAGCCGGTGACCCTTCGCGAGCACGATGCAGGTCGGCCAGATCTCGATGTTGCACTCGACGACCTCGCCGGGCTCGAGCCAGAGCCGCTCGTCGTGCGCGTGGTACGGGCGCTCCGGCGTGGACAGCTTCGGGTCGAGCTTGCGATGCGAGGCCCGCAGCCAGCCCTTGGTCAGCGGCACCGGCTGCCCGTGCTGCCCCACCTCGAACACGTCCTTGCCGTCGGGTCCGATGTTGCGCAGCGTGAGCATGATGTCCATGTCCTCGGTGGTGCTCGACACGAACAGCGTCATCGACAGCGGGCCGGTGATCTCGGTGTCCTCGGCCATCGGCTCGGTGGTCACCGAGATGCCCAGGCGTCCGGCGCCGCCGTGCGTGGTGGACAGCGAGGATCCGGAGGCCACGCCCGCCGCCGTCACCGGCGTGGCGGGATAGCTCACCGAGGCCGCGGTCGCCGGCGCCTCGGGCACCAGCGTGCCCTCGATGTCTTCGGCGGAATGTCCCTGCTCCCGGTCGATCCGGAGGTAGTACTTCGTCCACCGGGTGCGCGCGAGCGGCCATTCGTTCTCGAAGCGGAACGGATAGGGCCTGGGACTGCCGCCGGTGCGGATCTCGAGCTTGACCGGCGGCTCGTCCATGATGCCGGTGTCGATGCCCTTGAGCCAGTAGTCGAACCAGCGCAACTGGTCGAGGCGCCCCTCCTCGGAATGGAACGGGTGGAAGTGGGTGCCGGTGTGGATGCGCAGCTTCTTGTGCTTCGACTTCGAGCGGGTGTAGCCCTCGGTGTTGCCGCGCAGGTGCAGCGCGAAGCCGCCCCAGTTGCCCGCGCTGTAGAGCGGCACCTCGGTCTGGTCCCAGTCGGCGCTGGCGATGCGCCAGAACTGCGAGTCGAGGTCGTTGCGCATGAGGTTGTAGAGCATGTCGGGCTGGAACGCGTCCGGGTTGTAGCTGCGCGGACGGCCCAGCAGGTGGTGCGCGGTGTGGGTGGCGATCCAGTTGGCGATGAAGCCCATCGAGAAGATGCCGCCGTGGTAGGCCTGGTCGCGGTACTGGTCGGCGCGCCCCTCCCAGGGAATGATCGCCTTGAGCGACGGGGGACGGTGCTTGGCCACCCGCCACTGCGAACTCGCGTGGTAGGAAATGCCGGAGGTGCCGATGCTGCCGCTGCACCAGTCGAGCTTCGCCACCCACTCGATCGCGTCGTGGAAGTCGAGAGACTCCTGGTAGGAACTCGGCTCGCAGCGGCCGGGCGACTTGCCGCTCCCGCGGGAGTCGATGCGCACGCAGGCATAGCCGCGCGGGCACCACCACAGCGGGTTGACCGTCTCCCAGTTCATGTGCGGGTTGGGGGCCTCCTCGAGGTCGGCCGGCGGGATCCAGAGCTTGTCCTTCTGGTACACGCTGATGTTGAGGATGGCCGGGACCTTCTCGCCGCCGGTGTCGGGCCGGAAGATGTCGGCCACGATCACGGTGCCGTCGCGCAGCGGGATGCGGACGTCCTTCTCGATGATCATCGGCCATTCGGCCGGCTTCGAGACGTTGGACGCCTTCGGGGACATGCCTTCCATTGCGGGTACTCCTCCTGGGGATGCGTGGGGCGGGATCAGTCCACCCGGATGTTGTTGTCCTTGATGATCTTCGCCCAGCGGGCGATCTCCTTCTTCACGAAGGCGTTGAACTCGGCAGGCGAAGCGCTGACCGCGATCGGCACGTTGGCCTTGGCGAAGCCCTCGCGAACCGCGTCGCGCTGCAGGGCCTGCAACGTGGCGGCAAACAGCCGATCGACGACCGGCGCCGGCGTGCGGGCCGGCAGGAACAGGCCGTTCCAGTTGTCGCTGCCGACCCCCGGGTAGCCGGCCTCGGTGAGCGTCGGGACGTCGGGCAGTTCGGGCAGGCGCTTCGCCGCAGTGGTCGCGTAGGCGCGCATCCGCCCCTGGCGCACGAACGAGATCGCCGAGGCGGCGTTGACGATGCTGAAGTGGATCTCGCCGGCGATGATCGACGCGGCCGACGAACCCGCGCCCTTGGAGGGCACGTTCACCGCGGTGAACCCGGCGCGCGCCGCGAAGTCGAGCATGTCAAGGTGCGAGTAGCCCCCCAGCGGCGAGGAGAAGTTCATCTGGCCCGGGCGCGCGCGCGCATGCGCCACCAGTTCCTTCACCGTGGTGGCCGGAAACCCGGCGCCGGAGACGAGCAGGTTGGGAATCGCGGCCAGCAGCGTGACCCCGGTGAGGTCCTGCTCCGGCCGGACCTTGAGCACGTGCGCGAACAGCGTCGGATTGACCGAAGCGGTCGAGACGTTGTTGAGGAGCACGGTGTGCCCGTCGGGTTGCGCCCGGGCGACGATCTCCACCGCGATGTTGCCCGCCGCGCCGGAGCGGTTGTCCACCAGCACCGACTGGCCGACGATCTCGCCCAGGGTCGGTGCCACCAGCCGGGCAACGATATCGGTGCCGCCGCCGGGGGCGAAAGGCACCACCAGCCGGACCGGCCGCGTGGGCCACGCCGGCTGGGCGAGCGCGGCTGCGGTGGTCATGGCGCCGGCGAAGGCAAGGGCCGCACGGTTCGGACGCATCGACAAGCGATTCTCCTCCGGCGCGCGGCCCCTGCGAGTCGAACGGCATCCGCCGCGCGACCCGCGCACCCGCCACCGCTGCGGGGGTCGCGGGACATTGCCGCGACCTCTCCTCGTGTTGATCGGCGCACGCGTTTCGAATACGGCACCGCCCGGAACCGGTCCGCGCGGCACATCCCGCCTGCGGCCTGGGGGCGCGCCGGACGGACGACCCGTCCGCGAGCCCGCGCGCAGTATAGGTCGACGCGCAGGCGGCCGGCAATCCGGTGGCGATCCCACCGCGCACCGGCGGACCACGCTGGCGCATGAACACCCGCCGATCCCGGCACCCGGATGCCCGGGCGCCCGGGCACCCGGGCGCGAGACGGTAGAATCGGACGCTCGCGCAAACCCCCGCGCG
>JBIPNU010000003.1:0-18579 GCA_044370615.1 Burkholderiales bacterium | reverse complement strand
CCTGCTGAGCCGGTCCGCGGTTGGGGCGTGGGGGCAGGCCGCCGGCCTGATGAGCCGCGCGGGTCGCCTCCGCGTTCCTTGCGTGCAGGGGCCATTCGATCGCGTCGCAGCCGATCCATGCGAGGTCCCCGCGTTGGCGCGCGCTGGGGCCGATCGGGATCGGTCGCTGCCCCTGGACCCGGGCGGTCGGGGCCGATCAGTTGCGGCCCGAGCACGCGTCGAGTGCGTGACGGGGCCGACCCGGGATTCCGGCCATCGGGCGTACCGATCGGGACCGTGCGCGGATGGGCGCCGTCGCCGCGCCGATACGCGACCGTAGAGGTCGGGGACCCCCGCGGATGCCGCTCGAACCTGATCCTTGAACCGAAGGTTCAAGAGGGGCCGCCGTCCGAGCGCTTCAGGTACGTCCGACGTGGGACGCGCACACCGCGCTCATCGGGTTGGCAGCCGGATCTGCTGCATTGGTTCAAGAGTTTCCGGCCCGCGCGAACACCGCAGGGGATTGAAGACTAGCCTCAGAACAGGGGTTCCTGCTCGGAGAGGGCCTCGTCGAGCGAGTCGTTCAGCGAACCGATCCTGCGCCGCAACTCGGACACATCCACCGCACCGGCCACGCGCGTGGTGAGGTGTTCGTGCGCGATGTTGAGCGCGGCCATGATCGCGACCCGCTCGGTGCCCATCACCTTCGCGCCGTCGCGGATCTCGCGCATCTTGCCATCGAGGAAGGAGACTGCCTCGAGCAGGGCTTCCTCCTGACCGGGCGGGCAGGCGACGCGGAATCCGCGGCCCATGATCGCGACTTCCAGTGCCTTGGCTTCTGACGGCATGACGTGCCTTCGTCTGGTGAAGGTCCGGGTCAGGGACCCGTGGCGGTGGACGCGTCGCTCTGGGCCTCGGCCAGCAGCGATTCGACGCGTGCGCGCGCAGCCGCGACCTTCTCCGCGAGCTGCTTGTTCTCGTTCTGGGCGGCAACCAGTTGCTGGCGCAGGCGGCTGTTGTCTTCGCGCAGCCGCCGGCTGAGCGCGATGAGCCGCCCGACCCTGTCCTCGAGGCCCTTGAGATCCAGATCCATCGCGCGACTATAGAAGAATCGCCCGGCAAGCGTCAAAAGCCGACGCCTCCGGAGGCGAGGATCAACCGCCCGCGGTCCCCATCCGTCGCCCGCCGTATACTGACCGGGCGACCCGGGTGCGCGGCCGGACGGTCCGGCGGCGTTAAACGGGAAACCGGTGAAGGACTCGTCCCGGTCGGGAGGGGTTCAGGCCGGTGCTGCCCCCGCAACGGTAGGCGAGAGCGGGTGCGCCCTGAAGCCACTGTGGGATGACCATGGGAAGGCGGCGCATCAAGTCTCGCGAGCCCGGAGACCGGCCCGAGTCGCAGACTGGAACGCCGTCTGGCTGTCGAAGGCCGCGGCGAACCGGTCGGCGACGGCGGAAAGGCGGTGGTCTGCGGGCGTGCGCCTGCCGGGCAGAGGAGTCCCGGCCAGGGGTGCGGCAGCCGGTTGCCGTTCCGTCGGCGTCGGCACCACGGCGTGCGGAGGGCGCGCCCAGCCCGGAGAACCCCATCATGACGCCACTCGTCCCGTCCGAGCGAGCCGAGGCACGCGCACGCGTGCGTGAACGGTCACCCGCGTGTACGACACCTGCAGCTTCGCGCAGCACGGATCGACCCCGGTCGCCACAGCGAGAGCCCCAGCCGCACCGATCGCCCCGGCAACCTTCGCAGCACCCCGCGCAGCATCGCCCGCAACACCCGCCACGACACCCGCCGCAGCAGCAACCGCAACAACACGCGCAGCCGCGACAGCAACCTCCCGCCCCACCGCAAGAGCGACAGCAATCGCAAGCGCAACTGCATGCGCAGTCGCAATCGCAATCGCACGCGCACGCGCAACCGCAGTGCCGTCTGCGCACGCGTCCTTCGCAACCCGTCCCGGCTACGGCGATACGCGCACTTGCAAGGCACCGGGTGCTCGCGCTCCTGCTGCCGGTACTCGTCGCGCTGGCCCCGGCGCCGGCACGGGCACAAGCCGGCCCGGGCGCAACGCTCGCGCAGGCGGCCTCGGGCGATTCCGCATCGGCGGGCACGGGCGCTTCGCGCCCACGCTCGGTCGCGCTGCTGCCCGAGGTGGTGGTGACCGCGACCCGGGATCCGCAGCCGCTGGATTCAAGCGCGCGCCCCGTCCAGGTGATCGGACCCGCGGAGATCGAGCGCGCGGGTGCGCAGAGCCTCGTCGAGCTGCTCGGATCGCAGGGACTCGCCGATGTCACGGCCAACGGCGGGCGCGGTCAACCCGCTGCGGTGCGCCTGCGTGGCGCGGAGAGCCGGCACACGCTGCTGCTGATCGACGGGGTACGCGTGGACTCGGCGACGGCCGGCCTGGCCGCGTTCGAACACCTGCCGCTGGAGCAGATCGATCGCATCGAGGTGCTGCGCGGCCCGGCCAGCGGCCTGTACGGCTCGGATGCGATCGGCGGCGTGGTACAGGTCTTCACCCGCGGCGGCCAGGGCAGCGGCAGTGCACGCGCCGCGGCAGGCTACGGCAGCTACGGCACCCGCACGCTCTCGGCGAGCCTCGGGGGCGATGACGGCCAGACCGATGCGCGGCTCGCGATCGGCCACACCGCGACCCGAGGTTTTTCGGCGACGCGTCCGAGCATCCCGTTCGGGCAGTACAACGCCGATGCCGACGGTGGACGCAATCTCAACGCGAGCGGCCGGCTGGTGCGTCGGTGGGCACCCGGCCACGAACTGGGGTTGAGCTTCTTCGCCGTCGACGCGGCGACCCGCTTCGATGCGGGGCCTGCGACCGACGATCGCAACCGGCAGTCGATCCTTGCGTTCGCCGCCCACAGCCGTAACCGGATCGGCGAGGGGTGGGAGAGCCTGCTTCGTGCCGGGCGCAGCAGCGACGACATCGACACCACCGGGGCGTTTCCGTCCGCATTCCGCACCACGCAGGACCAGCTCACCTGGCAGAACACCGTGCAGGTGCCGCTGGGACGGCTGATCGCCGGGGTCGATCATCTCGAGCAGCGCGTCTCGGCCACCGTCCCCTACGAGGTCGGCTCGCGGCGGACGCTGGGCGCCTTCGCGGGCCTCGCGGGCGAGGCCGGTGCCCATGCCTGGCAGCTCAACCTGCGCCACGACGACAACAGCCAGTTCGGTGGACAGCCGACCGGGTCGCTCGCCTGGGCCTGGTCGCCCGCGGCGTCGCTGCGCCTGCGCGCGGGTGCGGGCACCGCGTTCAAGGCACCCACCTTCAACGATCTCTACTACCGGAGCGCGTTCTTCAACGGCAACCCGACCCTGCGACCGGAACGCTCGCGCAGTCGGGAGGTCGGCGCCGACCTGCGGATCGGTGCCCAGCGCATCTCGCTGACGGCGTTCGACAACGAGATCCGCGACCTGATCGTGATCGACCCGGTCACCTTCGCCACGGTCATCAACCTGCAGCGCACGCGCACGCGTGGCGTGGAACTGGGCTGGCGCGCAACGCTGGGCCCGGTGAGGCTGCGTGCCGAGGCGACGCTGCAGGATCCCCAGGACGCGGATACCGGCCGCCAGTTGCCGCGCCGGGCCCGTCAGTTCGGCGCGCTGGGTGCCAGCCTGCCTGCGGGGCGGTGGCTGGCGGGGGTGGAGATCAGCGGCGCGGATGCCCGCTTCGACCGGGCGGGCGAGCCTCCGGCGAACCGCATGGGCGGATTCGGCGTGGTCAACGCGACGCTGCGCTATGCGATCGATCGCAACTGGGCGGTGGACCTGCGCTGGGACAACCTGTTCGATCGCGACTACGAGCGGGTGCAGCATTACACCGTGCCGCGCAGCCAGCTGTTCGTGGCGCTGCGCTGGCAGGCGCGATGACGCACCGTGTTCGCCGTCAGGCGGCCGCGAGCCGACCGCGGGCGTGCAGCGGGTCACAGGCGAAGGCGTCGAGCGGGGTCAGCCTCTTGCGCACGCAGGCGACCAGAGTCGCGCGCCGCGCAGCCTGGTCGGTACCGGGTGGCGCCGCGACGCCGGCGGTCGAACCGCGCGGACGCCTGCGCGCGGGTCGACCGTCATCCGGCGATCGCCCCGGCGCGCGCCCGTCGGCAGGGCTGTAGGGTACAGGCCTGGCCGCCGCCGCGGCCATGGCCGATGCGTGCGCCGGAAAGTCGCCCGCGTTTCGCGCGGGCGGCTGCCGCGGGAGCGTCGGGCATAATCGACGGATCGCGCCCGACCGGGCGCCCATGGGGGGTGGCGTCGCTGCCCCCGGATCGTGTCCTCCCGCCCGCCGGAACAGCCGCCCGTCGACAGCCTGGCCCTGTATCGCCGCCTGCTCGGTTTCGTGCGCCCCTATGCCGGGGTGTTCGCGGTGGCCGTGCTGTGCATGGCCACGGTGGCGGGCACCGAGGCTGCGTTGCCGGCGATCATGAAGCCGATCCTCGACGGCACCTTCGTCGAGCGCGACCCGAAGTGGATCACCCTGATCCCGCTGCTTCTGATCGGGCTGTTCACCGTGCGTGGCCTCGCCACCTTCGCAGCCACCTACTGCACGCAGTACGTCGGCAGCCGGGTCGTGCTCGACCTGCGGCAGCGAATGTTCGACAACCTCGTCCGCCTGCCTGCGGGCTACTACGAACGGCATGCGAGCGGCAACCTCATCTCGCGGGTGACCTACGACGCGGCGCAAGTCACCACTGCAGCCACCGATGCGGTGACGATCATCGTCAAGGACGGCGTGAGCATCATCGCACTGCTCGCAGTGCTGCTCTGGCTCGACTGGATGCTCACGCTGGTCGTGCTGGCCATGGCGCCGCTGATCGCGTGGATCGTCAAGGCGGTCAGTCGCCGGTTGCGCGCGGCAAGCCTGTCGGCGCAGCGCGCGATGGGCGACATCACCCACGTGCTCCAGGAGTCGATCGACAACCACAAGGTAGTGAAGGTCTTCGAGGGGCAGGAGGTCGAGCGGTCGCGTTTCTTCGAGGTGGCCAACCGGATGCGCCGGTTCACGATGAAGCAGGTGGTCGCGGCGGCGGCCAACGTGCCGGTGGTGCAGCTGATCGCCGCGCTGGCCGTGTCATTCGTGGTCTACATTGCCGCCGAGCGGGCGATGCAGGACAGGACCACCGTCGGGGCGTTCGTCTCCTTCGTCACCGCGATGCTGCTGCTGACCTCGCCGCTCAAGCGGATCACCAGCATCAACGAATACCTGCAGAAGGGGCTGGCCGCCGCGCAGACGGTCTTCGAGGTGATCGACACGCAGCCCGAGCCCGACGAGGGACGCGAGGACGCGGGTCGGCTGACCGGTGCGCTGGCCTTCGATGCGGTGTCCTTCCGCTACCCGGGCGCGGAGGGGGACCAGCCGCCCGCGCTGCAGACGATCACCTTCGCGATGTCCCCCGGGGAGACCGTGGCGCTGGTGGGCTTGTCGGGCAGCGGCAAGACCACGCTCGCGAACCTGATCCCGCGGTTCCATGCGCCTTCCTCGGGTCGGCTGCTGTTCGACGGACGCGACGGAGCGGGCTTCACGCTGGCGAGCCTGCGGCGCAACGTCGCGCTGGTCAGCCAGGAGGTGACGCTGTTCAACGACACGATCGCCGCCAACATCGCCTACGGCGCGATGGCCGACGCCCCGTGGCAGGCGATCGAGGCGGCGGCGCGCGCGGCGGGCGCGCACGGCTTCATCATGGCGCTACCCCACGGCTACCACACCGAGGTCGGCGAGAACGGCCTGCGCCTGTCGGGCGGGCAGCGGCAGCGCCTGGCGATCGCGCGCGCCTTCCTCAAGAACGCCCCGATCCTCGTGCTCGACGAGGCAACCTCGGCGCTGGACAACGAGTCCGAGCGTCAGGTCCAGCGCGCGCTCGAGGAACTGATGCGTGGGCGCAGCACGCTGGTGATCGCGCACCGGCTCTCCACGATCGAGCGTGCCGATCGCATCCTCGTCCTCGAGCAGGGGCGCATCGTCGAATCCGGGACGCACGCCGAACTGCTCGCACGCGAGGGGACGTACGCGCTGCTGCACCGGCAGAATCCCGTGGCGGCCAGCGAACCCTGGCCGGCGGGCTGAGAGGCGACGACCTCGTCCCGCCGACCCGCCCCGGGGACGCCGAGGCCGGCCCTGCGCCCCTGGAGGAATGCAGTACCGAGGGTCTGTCCGGGGAGTGCCCGCGGTGGGGCGTCCGGATCGTTCCGGTCAGTCGGCCGGACGGCGGAGCCAGGCCAGCATGTCCTGGCCCCGACCGCTCAGGTGGGCCAGCGGCGACAGGGCTTCGGTGACCCCCTTCGACAGCCGATAGAGCGGTGCGGAGACCTCGCCGCGCTCGAACCAGCGCACGCCGCGGGTGTCGATGCGAACGACCTCGAAGCCCGTACGCTCGGCGAGCACGCGGATCGACGCCGGGCTGAAGAAGCTCACGTGGCCGCCGTGTGCGTCGATGTGCAGGTAGTTCCAGCGCCCGCCCATCGCGGCGCAGGTCCAGCTGTGTGCATTGGCGGTGCCGATCAGCCATATCCCGCCGGGACGCAGGACCTGCCGGATCTCGCGCGCGAGGGTCAGCGGCTCGTCGAGATGTTCGATCACCTCGAACAGCGTGACGGCATCGAACTGCCCGGCCCCGTAGCCGGATTCACCCAGCGTGGCGGTACGAACGTCCAGGCCACGCGCGCGAGCGGTGGCCGCGGCCTCCGGGGCAGGCTCGACCCCGCGGGCGGGTACGCCCATGCGCACGGCCGAGGCCAGGAAGGCGCCGGTCGAGCAACCGACATCGAGCAGGTCCAGCGCCAGGGGCGTGCATCCCGCGAACGCGGCCAGCTGCTCGATGCGCCGACGAGCGACCTGGTCGCGCCTTTCCTGTGCGCCGGGCACGGGATCGGTGCCGGAGTCGGAGTTGAACTCCCGCATCGACTCCGCGTAACGGGTGCGCGAGGCCTGGCTGACCCGCTGGCCGCACGCCGGGCATTGCAGCAGCAGTCCTTCGGGCAGCCGGATCGTCGTGGGGGCCAGCGTGGTGTCGCAGCCGACAGGACAGCGGGAGATGAAGCGATCGTCCATGGGTGGATCATGCCCCAAGCGCTCCACGACCGCAGGCGGACCTCGCCTGCGCAACCAGTCGCGTGCGCCGCAGCGGCCATGCGCAACGGGTGGTGAGGCAAGTTGGCCGGGCGCCCGTGCCCCGGTCCGCGTGCGTCGAGCCTGCCCCTTCGGCGAGTGGTGCCAGGACTGTCCGCCGCACCGCCCGAAGGCTCGACGGACGGCCGCCGCGCACGGGGGATATGGCTGCTACCTGGCCCATGAATGTCCCCTACCCGTGCAGCGTTCGATCGACGGCAGCGGGGCATGCCCGGAAGGCCATGCCGGCGCTGGCTTCCACCGCCGGCCCGCGCCCGAGCGCGGTCATTCGCTCGCTGTCAGGCCGAGCAGTTCGCGCGCGGCGTCGATCGCCCGCGAGGCCGGCAGGGAGTCCAGGCAGCGCGAGCCGCTGTCGACACGCCGGTCACATCCCTCCGCCAGGCAGGGCACGCCGGGCGCGCAGTCGGCCTCTCCCTGGATCAGCCAGACATTGCCCCGCCGTGCGCTGCCGACCCTCGACCACGGGCTGGCGTCGCCGGTCCAGTCCACCGGCCACGGACCCCACTTCACGGGATTGGAGGGACCGAAGACCGCGATCGTGGGCACGCCGGAGGCGGCGGCCAGGTGCGTGGCGACCGTGTCCGGTCCGACGTAGAGGCGGGCAAGGCCCAGCAGGTGCCCGAGTTGCGCGAGCGTGAGCCGGCCGCACAGGTTCAGCGTGTTCGCGGGCATGCGCCGCGCGAGCCAGTCCGCCCGCTCGCGCTCGCGGGCATCGGCGGCCCCGGTCAGTACCGGGCGCAGGCCGGTGGCCTGCAGCCAGTGCGCGAAGCCGACCTGCGCGTCCGGGGACCACAGCTTGTAGCGGAATCGCGGCGAGGGGTGGATCACCGCGAACGGATCGCGGCCGAGCTCGGCGGCGACCGGCGCGGGCAGGGGGGCCGAAGCCACGTGCACCCTGGGGACGCGGGCGATCCCCAGCGCGTCGGCCAGTCGCAGCGACTGGACGACGGTATGGGTGTCGAGGTTGTCGAAGGGCACGGCGTGCCCGAGCAGCACGCGCTTCCAGCGCTGCTGCAACCCGGGTGCCACCACACCGGCGGCCTGGCGTGCGGCGATCCGGGCATAGAGCGTCGATCGATCGCTGGGTACGGCCGAGACCGCGACATCGTAGCGCCCCGCTATTCGCGCGAGCAGGCGGAGGTGGTCGCGCAGGGCGGGTCGCTCGTCGATCGCGAGGATCTCGCCCAGGCCCGGCTGTCCCTCGAGGACACCGCCGGTGCCCGCGAACACCAGCGCGTCGATGCGTGCCTGCGGCCACGCCGCGTGCATGCTCGCCAGCAGCGGGGTCACGAGCAGCACGTCGCCGATGCGGCGTGGGGCGACCAGCAGCGCGCGGCGCGGACTCATGGCCCGCCCGGGGGAGGGCGGCGGGGCCAGTCGCGGGGCGCGGGTCCGTGGCCCGAGGGCTCGGCTCGACCGTCTGCAGCCTCCCGCAGCAACATCAGCTTGAGATAGCGGTAGTAGCTGCCCTCGGCGTTCGAGATCGCCAGCATCAGCCCCTGGCGACCGTCGAGGAACCCGCCGCGAAGCAGCCAGGTGCGGACGAAGGACCACGCGCCGTGCATCAGCGCGGTGCCGAGCGACCCACGCCGCCCGCTCGCGGCCAGCATGGCCGCGCTGTCGGTCGAATAGCGGTCCATCTTGGCGATCACCTGCTCGAGGCTGGTGAAGGCCTCGTGGTCGAGCGCATGGCGCAGCCGGGGCAGCCGCCTCGCCGAGGTCTCGACCGGCAGCAGCCGCTCGTGCACCACGTGGTGGCTGAACCGCGCGCGCCCGCGCCGCCACAGGCGGGTGACCGGATCGGGCCACCATCCCGAATGGCGCATCACGCGGCCGCAGTAGCTGGAGCGACGCGGGATGTCGTACACGTCGGCCGAACGCGGATCGGAGACGATTCGTGCGATTTCGCTTGCGAGATCCGGATCCACCCACTCGTCGGCATCCAGCGACAGTACCCAGGGCTCGCTGGCGAGATCGACCGCGCGATTCTTCTGTGCCCCGAAACCCGGCCAGTCGGCCGCGACCTCGACGCGCGCGCCCAGCGAGAGGGACAGGGCCACGGTACCGTCCCGGCTGCCACCGTCGAGCACGATGCGCTCGCGGGCGAAGGCCACGGAGGCCAGGCAGCGGCCGATCCGAGCGGCTTCGTCGCGCGCGATGATCACGACGGACACCGGTATCGATCCGGGCGCCGGCGACTCGCCCGTGCGTGCCGGAGAGGGCGATGGAGCTTCAGTCACGGTGAGCGACCTGCACGGACGTGGCTCCCGCGCGCGTCGGCACAGCCTGCTCGTGCAGCCACGAGCAGATGATGCCGACCAGCAGCGCGAACAGCAGGCTTTCGGTGTGATCGATGAGCAGCGCATTGAACGCGCAGCCAATGGCCATCCAGATCGCCATGGCTGGTGCGAGCAGCGCTTCGGTGTCGTCGGTCGCCCCCCGCGGCGGGACGGACCACCCGACCCCGTACAGACGCACCAGCAGCCAGGCGAACAGGGCGGCCGCCGGCAGGCCGGACTGCACCGCGAGCAGCAGGAACTCGTTGTGCGGATGATGCGGGACCTGTCGTCCGCTACCCGCGGTCAGCACTCCGTAGCTCGCGGAGAAGGCCCCGAGTCCGTGGCCTGCCAGCGGGTGTTCGCGGACGAGCGTGATGCTGTTCGACCAGAATTCGAGGCGACTGCCGATCGAGTCGTTGGCCTGCGCCGGACGGTCGGCGCGCCACTCGCGCGCCTCGGACGCCGCCAGGTCGACGCGCGAGCGCAGGCCCTCGGACGCGTGATAGGCCGTCACCGCGAACACGACGACCGCCAGCAGGGCGAGGGCCACGCCGGGCCAACCGGCCCGCAGCCGCGCAGCCAGCAGCACGAAGGCTGCTAGGACCACGTAGCCGGTGCGTCCGTCGATCATGAACAGCACGTTGGCCGAGGCCAGCGCACAGGCGCACCACCAGAACACGCGGGCGCGCGTGCCTTCGGACCGAAGCCCGCGGTGCGCGAAGACCAGCGCGGCCAGCGACATCAGCAGGCCGTGGGTGATGTGCATCTTGAAGACGACGGCGTTGCCCGGGATGGCCTTGACCAGGCCCGAGGGCAGGCCGAGCCCGGCAGCCGCCGCGCACGACAGGGCCAGCGTGAGCAGCATGGCTGCGCAGAATGCATCGAGTGCGCGCCCGCGGGCGCGGGGGTCGCGCAGTAGCCAGGCGAACAGTCCGATCAGCACGAGGTCCGAATACTTGCGGGCCATGGCGAGCGCCTCGGTGCCCGAGGCCGTGCTCCATGTCGCGCTGACCAGCAGCCAGGCGAGCAGCAGGGTGGCCAGCGCCGCGGGCGGCGTGGCCACGACCTGCGCGAGCGCTGGCCGCCATCGACCCGAGGCGAGCCACGCCAGCAGGAGCACGGCCAGGCAGATGTTGGCGAGCGCGGTCGACACCGGCAACGCGAAGGCGAGCGCGACTGTGGCGTTCGTTGCCAGCCGATCGGCCTGCGCGACCCAGCTCGGGCCCGGAGGTGCAGACGAGGATGTCGGGGCGGGCGCGGAGCTCACTTGGCGGCGAAGGCGATCAGCGACTTGCGCAGCGAGGGCACCGCATCGCGCACGGCGGTGCCCAGCGAGCGCACGCGGGACCAGCCGCTGCGCCAGCGGCGCGATCGCAGGTAGCGTACGTCGATGTCGTGGAAGCCGGCCTCCGCGAGCAGCAGCGCGAGCTCGTCGCGGGTGAACTCGCGGTTGTGGCGCAGCGGGAAGTAGGACCGGCCACCGTGCAGCACCGGCTCGGCGTGAAGGTAATGCTCGGCGTAGTCGTACGTGATGTTGCGTCCGCGCAGCAGGCGGACACGATTTCTGAGTGCCGCGACGTTGGGGACATCCACTTCGAGCAGCCCACCCGGCACGAGCACCCGGTGGATCTCGCGCATCGCCGGCAGGTGCGAGTGGCTGAAGTGTTCCAGCACCTGGCAGCAGGTCACCGCGTCGAAGCTCGCGTCCGGGTAGGGCAGCGGTTCGCTCTCGACGTTGCAGATGCGGAAGTCGATCGGGCCCCCGTGCCGCGCCGCCGTGTCGTAGGCGACCGGATAGCGCGCGCGCATGTCCTCGTGATCGACCCCGTGGCACTCGTGTCCCAGCGCATGGAGCAGCGCGAGCAGCTGGCCATGCCCGGAGCCGACATCGAGTACCCGGCGCCGACCCTGCAGGCGCTGTGCGATCTCCACGAACCGATCCACGCTCCCGCGGAACACATCCTCCATCGCGCGATCGTCGGCGTCGTGCAGGCGCCCGGCCGCATGCAGCGCGAGCGCCTTCGCCTCGAGTTCAGTTCGACGCAACACCCGTCTCCTTCGGACTGCTTGCGGGGCCGTTCAGGGTCTGCCCGGAGGGAGCGAAGGGCGACGCGCCCGATTGCGGCGCGGACTCCGCGGAATCCGCCGCCGTCGTCGAAGCCTGCGCCCCGGATGCATCGCTCGCCGCCCGGTACGCCGTTTCCAACCGGGTCTCGACGCGATCGAGTCCTTGTGGACGGTACTCGGGCACGAGCCCGGCAAGCTCGCGCTTGATCGCGTCGTCCTCCTGCGAAACGGTGCCGAGCGTGGCGAGCCACCGATCAAGGACGGACAGGAACTCGCCGCTGGAGGCGCGTGCCCTCGCGATGCGCAGCTTCGGGTGCGGGGTCGCCAGCGTCTGCTCGTCGTCGGCGAGGGGTTCCTCGTAGAGCTTCTCGCCCGGGCGCAGGCCGGTGTAGACGATGCGGATCTCCTCGGTACCGAACCCCGATAGCCGGATCATTTCGCGCGCGAGATCGGCGATGCGCACCGGCTCGCCCATGTCCAGCACGAAGATCTCGCCCCCGCGCCCCATCAGCCCGGCCTGCAGCACCAGCTGTGCGGCCTCGGGGATCGACATGAAGTAGCGGGTGATGTTCGGGTCGGTTACCGTCACCGGACCGCCGGCCGCGATCTGCTCGCGGAAGCGGGGAATCACGCTGCCGGTGCTGCCCAGCACGTTGCCGAATCGCACCATCACGAAGCGGGTGGTGGTAGCCGCCTCCTGCAGCCGCTCGCAGGCTATCTCGGCCAGGCGCTTGGTCGCTCCCATCACGTTCGTCGGGTTGACCGCCTTGTCGGTGGACACCAGCACGAACTTGTCCGCGCCGGCGGCGATCGCCGCGCGGGCGGTCGCGAGCGTGCCGGCGACGTTGTTGAGCACCGCCTCGGCACAGTTGTCGGTTTCCATCAGTGGCACGTGCTTGTAGGCGGCGGCGTGGAGGACCACCTGCGGGTGCCACTTCGCGAATACCTGCGCCAGTCTCGGGGAGGAGCGGACATCGGCGGCGATCGCCGTGATCGCGACCTGCGGATGCTCGCGCGCGAACTCCTGCTCGATCGTGTAGAGCGCGTACTCGGAGGCGTCGAGCATCACCAGCCGTGCCGGCGCGAAGCGGGCGACCTGGCGGCACAACTCCGAGCCGATCGAGCCCCCGGCGCCGGTGACCAGCACCGTGCGCCCGCGGATCCAGCCGTTGAGGCCCGCGTCGTCGAGCACGACCGGATCGCGTCCGAGCAGGTCGTCGAGTTCCACGTCGCGCAGCTGCGAGACCGTGACCCTGCCGCTGGCGAGATCGTCGAACGAGGGCACGGTGAGCACGCGCAGGCCGGCGTCGGCTGCGCGCTCGGCCGCGCGGCGCCTCGCCGCGTGTCCGGAGCCCGGCATCGCGATGACCGCATGGGTGACCCAGGGCAGGGATTCGCGCGCGCGGGCGATCCGGTCGAGTCCCCCGAGCACCTTGACGCCGTGGATCGAGCGACCGTGCTTGCCGCCGTTGTCGTCGAACAGCCCGGCCACCCGCCATTGCGGGGCGGCGGCGAGTTCGCCGACCAGGCGGGCGCCCGCGTCTCCGGCCCCGAGCACGAAGACGCCGCGGCTCTCCCCGAGCGGCAGCTGGCCTCGTCGCTCGCGCCACGCACGATAGAGCAGCCGGCTTGCGCCCATCATCACCGCGAGCAGCAGCGGGTCGATCAGCAGCACCGAGCGCGGTACGCCGGTGGGTTGCGGCTGCAGCGCGAGCCCGACGGCAACCAGGGCCCCGGCTGCCGAGACTGCCACCGCGATCCGCAGCAGGTCGGAGACGCTGGCGTAGCGCCAGATGCCCCGGTACAGCCCGAAGGTCCAGAACACGACGGCCTGCAGCGGCACCACCCAGAACAGCGACTCGACCATCGCGCTGAAGAATGGCTCTGGCACCTCGAGGTTCAGGCGCAGCCAGAAGGCGAGACACCAGGCGAGCGCCGCCACGACCACGTCGTGGCCGAACGCGACGAGCGTGCGGGGTCCTACGCCGAAAGGCATTGCCGGGCTCCGGTGCGCCGGGGGGTGGTCCAGGGTAAGCGGCACCAGCGGGCCGCCTCTCGCTGCCCGTTCGGGTACGGGCGGGTGCGAGGACATCGGTGAAGCCAGAACGAGGTCACCGCGCGGATGATACCCCGCGCACTTCCCCCGTCGGTCGGCTGGTCGTTCATCGATCCCGGCGGCACGCCCGGGAGCAGCGGGCCGCCTTCGGAGGGCCATTTGCCGGGGCGGACCGGCAGGCGTTGGCGAGGCCAGGCCTGCGTCGCTCCGGCCACCGATCGGCGGATCGGAGCGCGCGCAACCGGCCGCGGTTTCCATGCCCGGCTGCAACCGTGATCCTTCCGGCAGGGTTCCCGGAGGGAGATCGATCCCGCCGATCGGGGCCTGCGCCACGGACCGCCGGAGGGCGCGCATCGCGCACGGCCCGGTGCCCGAGCGGCTACTCCCCCGGCCGGGCGGGGAGACGACGGTCGATCCAGGCCATCGCCGCCAGCGTGATGGCCAGCCACAGCGCGAGCAGCAGGCCCTGCGCGAGCCCGTCCAGTTCCAGCGCGGTGAGCGCGACCGCCGCACTGAAGGCCATCGCCGCGTATTCGGCCAGCGCGACGCGCCGATGGGTCCACCCCGAGCGGACGAGCCTCTGGAAATAGTGCTGCCGATGCGCGCGCCAGATCTGCTCGCCCCTCGCCAGGCGTCGGCCGAGCGTGATCGAGGCGTCGAGGCAGAACGGCGCGAAGGCGAGCGCCGGGAACCATGCCGGCCAGTAGCCGGCCGTGATGCCGATGGCCCCGAGCGCGCCCGCCAGGAAACCCAGGGGAATCGCGCCCACGTCGCCCATGAAGAGGCGAGCCGGGTGGAAGTTGAAGCGCAGGAAGGCGACCGCCGCCAGCGCGATCGCAGCCGAAAGCGCTGCGCCGCCGGTATCGCCCACGCGCAGGAAGCCGGCGGCCAGCGCGCTGAAGCCGATCGCGGCCATGCCGCCGGACAGGCCGTCGGCGCCGTCCATGAAGTTGTACAGGTTGATCGCCCAGCCCAGCGCCAGCACGGCCACGGGCACGGCCAGGATTCCCAGCCAGCCGGCAGGCCAGTGCGCGACGTCCGGGGCGAACAGCAGGAACACGGCAGCCACGAGCAGGTGGGCGGCCAGCCGGACCAGCGCCGGCAGCCCGCGGAAATCATCGACCAGCGACACCGCGGCGAGCGCCACCGCGCCGCTGGCGAGCCACGCGGCCAGCGGCCAGGCCGGCATCACGGCCAGTGCCGCGGCGAGCGTGCCGGCGAGGATGGCGATCCCGCCCGATCGCGGCGTCGGGGTATGGTGCAGCGAGCGTTCGTTCGGGTGGTCGACCGGCATCCAGCGTCGTCCCGGACCGAGCAGCCAGGGCAGCACCAGGAGCGCCACGCCGAAGGCGAGCAGCGGGGAGAGCACCGCGAGCCACTGCGCGAGCACCGGATTCATGGTTGCGAACCTGCGAGGGAGGCGCGCCGAGGCATCGATGGGTCCGTCTTAGCCGCGTCGCCAGACCACGCGGTTCACGTAGTCGGTGTAGCTCAGCAGGATGCGCAGCACCTTCTCGGAGACCGCGGGCCGGTGGTAGTCGGGCACCGGCGCCGGGAAGCGCGGGATGCCCTCGGGCGCAGCGTCGGGCCCGGGCAGTCCGGCGATGCGGCCGCGGCCCTGGGAGGCGAGGATCTCCAGCGCCTGGAGTACCCGCTCGGGAGCGAGGCCGGTCATCATCACCGTGGCCTCTTCCATGCCCTCGGGCCGCTCGTGCGCCTCGCGCAGGTTGAGCGCGGGGAAGTCGAGGATCGAGGCTTCCTCGTTGATGGTGCCGCTGTCGGAGAGCACCGCGTGCGCCTCGGCCTGCAGCTTCACGTAGTCGAGGAAGCCGAAGGGCGGGTGCAGTTCCACGAGCGGGTCGAGCGCGATGCCCTCGGCCTCGAGCCTGCGCCGGGTACGCGGGTGGGTGCTGAAGACGATGCGCTGGCCGTAGCGGCGGGCGACTGCCGCGAGTACCGCGGCGATGCGCGCGGCACCTCCGGGTGCGTCGACGTTCTCCTCGCGGTGCAGGCTCACCACGAAATAGGCGCGGGGCTGCAGGCCGAGCCGGTCGAGCACGTCCGAGGCGCGGATGCGAGGCAGGTAGTGGTGCAGTACCTCGTGCATCGGGCTGCCGGTGCGGATCACCCGGTCGGGCGGCAGCCCCTCGCGCAGCAGGTACTCGCGCGCGATGTCGCTGTAGGTGAGGTTGATGTCGGCGATATGGTCGACCAGCCGCCGGTTGATCTCCTCGGGCACGCGGTCGTCGAAGCAGCGGTTGCCGGCCTCCATGTGGAAGACCGGGATGCGCAGCCGGCGTGCGGCGATCGCAGCCAGGCAACTGTTGGTGTCGCCGAGGATGAGCACGGCGTCGGGCGCCTCCGCGCGCAGCACCGGCTCGATCCGGATCAGCGTGTGGCCGATGGTGGCGAGCGCGCTGGCGCCGTCGGCGGCAGCGTCCAGGTAGTGATCGGGCCGGCGGATGCCCAGTTCCTCGAAGAACACCGCGTTGAGGCCCGGGTCGTAGTTCTGCCCGGTATGCACCACCCGCAGGTCGGTGGCTTCGTCCAGGCGTGCGAGCACCCGCGAGAGCCGGATCAGTTCCGGGCGCGTGCCGACGATGGCCACCACCTTGAGCTTGTTCATCGAAAGGTCCTGTCGGACGCGGGGCGGGAAGGCCGCCGGGGAGGTGGCGCGACCGGCGGATCCCTGTACGACCCGAGGCCAGGCGCTGGCGGGGGCGGCGCGGTACCCGACCTGATCCGATCCCGAGCCGCGATGCTTGCAGGCATTTTCGGCAGGGTTGCGCGCGAGTTTAAGTCAGAGGGCTCTTCTTCGTCAGGTTGCGAGCCGTTTCGGCGCTGGCGGCCGAAACCTGTCGCCGCCTCGGCGCCGGCAGCCGCGGTCGGCTGGCGTCGAAAGGGGGCGGGCCAGGTCGCCGGCCCGCCGCGGGTTCGGAAGGCATCCGCCGCGATGTCCCCGGACACAGCTGCCCCGCCGTGCGCCGGGGGGTACAGGCCCGGAAGGACAGGCACTGAAGTCGTCGAACCCGATTCCCGTGCCCGAGATCAGCGGTCCCGACGGGGCGCTCAGACCGGCTCGCTCCAGGTGTCCGGCTCGGCAGGGTCGAAGATCTCGTGCGACCAGAACAGGGTGAACAGCGGCGCGCCCCCGACGTTGCGGATGTCGTGGGTGTGCAGCGTCGGCATGTCGATGAACACCGGCGCCTCGCCGTCGACCCGGAACTCGTGCACTGCCGCATCGCACAGGCGCCGCACCCGGATCAGCGCCTGCCCCGATGCGACCAGGAAGCGTTCGATCTTGCGGCGGTGGAAGTGGTTGCCGCGCACGGCCCCGGGCTCGGTCCAGGATGCGAAGCACTGGCCGCCGTGATGGGTCTTCACCGCTTCGAACAGACGGCCCCGCGCATCCGACCGCCAGTCGAGCGCGACCGGATAGTGACGGGGAAAGCGGCTCGCGCGCAGCGTGTTGAACAGCTCGAGATCGAGGTCGGCGTGGAAACGCGGCAGCGTGCCGGTGGCGTAGTCCGCCTGCATCGCCTGCAGCCGGGCAAGCGCCTCGGAGATGCGCATGCGTTCGCCATCGGGCGAACGGGGGCCCGAGCGACCCGCCTCGATGGCATCGACGATGAGATCGCAGGCGCGCTGCGCGTGGAACAGTTCGACCTCGCCGTCGACGGTGATGCGCGGCGGCTCGCCCTCGGCGAGCTGATGGCAGAAGGTGGCGATCGCGGAGTTGTAGTGGGGTCGCCCGCCCTCGCCGAACAGGTGCGGGAATCGGATGTCGGTGAAGAGCGATCCCTGGCGCGCGGCCCACTCGCCGAGGATGCCTGCGGCCTCGCGCTTGGATCGCCCGTAGACGGAGAGCGAGGCGGCGGGCAGGTTCGGGTCGCGGCTGTGCACCGAGTTCGCGTAGAGCAGGTGGGCGCGACTGCCGCTTCCCTCCAGCGCGTCGACCAGAGCGCGGGCCAGCGCCGGGTTGCCCGCGGCGACTTCGTCCTCGGACGCGCGGTTGACGCCGGCGAGGTGGACCACGGCGTCGGCGTCGGCGACCGCCGCGCGCAGCCGATCCGGCTCCGAGAAGGTTGCGCGGTCGATCGGGATGGCGACCCAGCCCTCGCGCATGCGCAGCGCGCAGCGCAGGTGCCAGCCGAGGAAGCCCGCAGCGCCGGTGATGGCGACGCGGCGCAGGGCTGGCGCCTGGGTCATCGGCGGGCGCGCGAGGCCCGGGGCGTTGCCCCTGCGGCAGCCCTGGCCTGTCCGGAAGCCACCGCGGCGTCGCTCGTGTACCGCTTGCCCCGGGAGGTGGCGCCGGCCTGCTCGGGGACCGCCGGGCCGCCGGGCTCGCGGCGGGCACCGCGGGCCGATGGGGGGCGGGCCGCAGGGGTGCGCGTGGGGTTGGCGGGGACGGCGGCGGCGACCTGCGGGGTGGCGAGTTCCGCCTGCATCTCGGGCAGGGTCAGCAGCAGCCGCCGCACGCCCTCGACGTCGAGCCGCTCGGTGTTGTGCGACGTGTAGTCGTCGACCTCGACCTCGCCGGTATCGCCCTCGGTGAAGTACTTCGCATACTCGAGCCCGCGGCCATCCATGCGTACCCGCCAGTAGTCGCCCATGTCCTGTGCGCGGCGCAGCTCCTCGCGGCTCGCCAGCGTCTCGTAGAGCTTCTCGCCATGGCGCATGCCGATGTGATGGACCTTCAGCGGTGCCTCGAGCAGGTCGGCGGTGGCCTGGGCGAGGTCGGCGACGGTGCAGGCCGGCGACTTGCGGATGAAGATGTCGCCGGGCTGCGCGTGGGTGAAGGCGAAGAGGATCAGATCGATCGCGCCGGACAGGGGAAGCAGGAAGCGCGTCATCCCCGGCTCGGTGATCGTGAGCGGGCGTCCGGCGCGGATCTGCGAGACGAACAGCGGGATCACCGACCCGCGCGAGTACATGACGTTGCCGTAGCGCACCGCGGCCACCACGGTACGCCGGGCTCGGCTGGCGCTGCGGCCGGTGCCGACCAGCGGGTCGCGCGCGGCCGACAGCGCCACCTTTTCCATGAGCGCCGTGGTCATGCCCAT
>JBIPNU010000189.1:0-5533 GCA_044370615.1 Burkholderiales bacterium | reverse complement strand
TGTCCATCGCCGAGGATGGCGCGGTCGCCCGCGCGGAGATGCTGCGCAAGCTCGCCTTCCTGTTCCGCAGCCGTGGCCATGCGACCAACATCGCCTCCGCACCCGATCTCGCGATCGACCACGCAGCGATCATGGCGTGCTATGCACGGCACGACCCCGAGGCGGCGTTGAACTACCTGCCCGAGGCGGCGGCGACCCGCTTCGCGGTGGCCGGCACGCCCGGCGAATGTCGCGATCAGCTCGCCGCCTACCTCGCGGCCGGAATGGACGAGCCCATCATCGAGGTGACCGGTACGCAGCGACAGCGCCACCTGGCGCTGGAGGTCATTGCCGATGTGACCGGCGGAAGGAGAGGGGCATGAGCCAGGCCGCCCGGCGGGGTCGCATCGGCATCCGTTTCGAGGGGTTCGAGACACTCGAGGAGGCGCGCTCGATCGCGGCGGCAGCCGAGGCTGCGGGTGCCTCCAGCGTGTGGATGACGCAGCATCTGGGCGGGCGCGACGCGTTGACGCTCGCCGGTGTCATTGCCGGGGCCACGCGCTCGATCCGGGTCGTCCCGTCCAACCTCTCGCCCTTCATCGCGCACCCCACGACCACGGCGATGGCGCTGGCAACCCTGGCCGAGGGGGTGCCGGGCCGGGTGGCCGCCTCGGTGGGCATCGGCAACCAGCTCGATCTCTCGCAGTCGGGCATCGCCACGCGCGATGCGGAGGTCGCGGTGTGCGATTTCGTCGCCGCACTGGAGCGATTGTTCGCCCGCGAGCCCGTGCACCTGCAGGGCGTCACGTTTCGCCTGGAGGGCGCGAAGCTCACCGTCGCGTTGCCCGCGCCGGTACCGCTGTTCGTCACCGCGCTGCAGCCCTCGCTGGCCGGGCGGGCAGGGGGCACCGGGGCCGGGCTGCAGTTGTCGGCAGGTTTCTTCCCCGGGTTCGCGGCGCGCTGCGTCCAGGCCTACGAAGCGGCGGCACTCGCGGCCGGCGCATCGGCCGCGGCGGTGGCGGCCCGGCCCCGCGCGGCGTTCGCCTACTTCGGCACCGATGCTCCGGAGTCCTTCGAAGGGGTACGCCGCAAGCTGGCCTACTTGCTGCGCAACAAGCTGATGGCCGAGAACCTCGCGCTCTCGGGGTTGGCCATCGACCAGGCGGCGATCATCGACTGCGTGTCGAGACGCGATCTGGATGGCGCCGCCAGGCGGGTGCCCGACGAGGCCGTGGAGGCGTTTGCCGTCGCGGGCAGCCTGAAGCGCTGTGGCGAGCGCGCGGAGGCGTTCTTCGCCGCCGCCATCGACGAACTGCTGATCAACGTGGGTTCACCGGCAGCCGAGCGCGAGGCAGCCCTGGCGCTGATCAGGGCCGTCAACGGTTGAAGCGAGCGATCGCAGGGTCGTTCGGGCGGAGGGGGTGCGATGCTGAGAATCTACGGTCGGAAGAACTCGTCGAACGTCCAGAAGGTGCTGTGGTGCTGCGACGAACTGGGCCTCGTCTTCGAGCGCATCGACATGGGGCGCGAGTTCGGCGGCAACCGCGAGGCCCCGTACCTCGCACTGAATCCCAACGGGCTCGTGCCTACCCTGGTCGAGGAGGACGGCTTCGTGTTGTGGGAGTCGAACGCGATCCTGCGCTACCTCGCGCGTACCCGAGGGCCGGCCGGGTTCTGGCCGCAGCAGGCGCGCGAGGCGGCGATCGCCGACCAGTGGATGGACTGGCAGACCAACAGCCTGAACGTCGCTTTCACCCCGATCTTCCACGGGCTGGTCCGCCAGGGCCCCCACGAGCGCGATGCGGCGGCGATCGAACGATCGCGCGAGGCGACCCAGCGCCACCTGGCGATGCTCGACCGGCATCTGCAGCGCTCGGCCTGGGTGGCCGGCGACGCGTTCGGCGTCGCCGATATCCCCCTGGGCATCTATGCCTACCGCTGGTACGCGTTCGAGGGCATCGCGCGCGATTCGTTGCCGGCGCTGGAGGACTGGTACCGGCGGTTGCGCGAGCGGGCTGCGTTTCGCGAGCGGGTGATGGTCGGGCTCGCCTGAGGCGCGCGTCCGGTCGCGCGGGTCGGGTGACCCGCCAGGCGCGACCGGATGAGCGCGCCTCCATGCGCCGGCCGTGGCGGCTGCTGCGGTCGGTCACACGCGAGAGCGGGGCCTCCCGCCCCTTCGCCCGAGCCGACGGGGTTCGCGCCACGGCTCGTGCAGGATGAGCGCTACTCGGGCTTGAAGCCGGCTTCGCGCATGGTCTTCGACCACAGCGGAAGGTCGGCGCGGATGCGCGCGTCGAATTGTGGCGGCGTGGTGGGACGAGGCTCCAGCCCGTCGGCGGCGAAACGGTCGCGGACCGAGGGCATTTGCAGGATTGCGGTGGTCTCGCGGTTGAGCCGTGCGATGATCGCGGCCGGCAGCCGCGCGGGTCCGGACAGGCCGTACCAGGGCTCCATGTCGAATCCCGGCACGCCCGACTCGTCGAGCGTCGGTACGCCGGGATGCAACTGGCTGCGCTTGAGTCCGGTGGAGGCGAGCACCCGCAGCTTGCCGGTCGCGACGAACGGGAAATGGCTGGTGCCGCCCGTGAAGTTCAGATCGACCTGTCCGGTCTGCTGCTCGACCAGCGCCTGCGAGGTGGACTTGTACGGGATGTGCACGATGTCGAGTCCAAGCCGGCTCTTGAACAGCTCGGCCGCCAGATGCTGGGTGGAGCCCACGCCCAGCGATGCGTAGGTGAGCTTGCCGGGTCGCGCGCGGGCGAGTGCCACGAGTTCCCTGACGTTCTGCGCGGGTATCGACGGATGCACGAAGAGATAGAGGGGCGTGGTGAACAGCAGCGAGATCTGCGTGAAGTCGCGCAGCGCGTCGTACGGCGGGCGCGCACGCAGCAGCGGCGTGAGCACCTGGCTGTCCTGCGTGGCGACGAACAGGGTATGGCCATCCGGAGTCGCGCGCATTGCCGCCTCGCCGGCGACAGTGCCCCCGGCGCCCGGGCGATTGTCGATGACGACCGACTGCCCGAGTCGCTCGGCCAGGTTCTGCGCATAGACGCGCGCGACGACATCGACCAGCCCACCGGGCGCGCGCGGCACGATCAGGCGCACCACCCGCGACGGGTAGGGCTCTGCCGACTGTGCGGCGGCAGCCGGCGCGAACGCCCCGGCCATGCAAACGATCGCCGCGGCGGGCACGGCCGCTGCGGCGAGACCTGGGCCCGCTCCACGGGTGCGCATGGACGTGCTGCAAAGGCGTCTGGGGACGTTCATGGTCGGCTCCTGCTCTGCGCTGGCATCGGCACTCGCGATGTCGGAGGGTGAAGGCACGGCGACGATCGCCCGCAGCAAGGACAAGCAGGACGCATGCCCGGGCTTGCCAGGCGGCTGGCGCATGTCAATCGACCTTCGCTCCCGAGAGCCTTACCGCCTTCGCATACGTTGCAAGGTCGGCCTCCAGCCCCTGGCGGTACTGCGCCGGGCTGGAGGCAACCACGTCGATGCCGATCCGCTCGTAGCGGGCGATCGATTCCGGATGGCGAAGGGCCTTCTGCAGCGCAGCGCCCCACCAGTCGACCAGCGGGCGCGGCAGTCCGGCGGGCGCGAGCACGCCGACCGTGGGTACGAACACGAAGCCCTTCCAGCCGAGTTCCACGAAACTCGGCACGTCCCGCGCCTGGGGCGTGCGCTCCGGGCTTGCGACGGCCAGCAGACGCACCCGACCGGTGCGCGCGTGCGGCGCGAGCTGGGCGATCGTGCCGAACAGGGCCTGGATCTCGCCGGCGACCAGCGCGGGCGTGGACTGGCTGCTGCCCTTGTAGGCCACGTGCACCATCGACAGGCCGAGCTGCTGCGCGATCGTCTCGGTAGCCAGGTGATGGATGCTGCCGACTCCGGATGAACCGTAGGACACGCTGCCCGGCCGTGATCGCAGCAGCGACACGAAGTCCTCGAAGGTCGACACATTGAGCGAACTGCTGACCGCGAAGAACAGCGGGGTGGTGCCTACGAGGCAGAGCGGGGTGAAGTCGCGCAGCGTCTGGTAGGGCGGCTTCGAATGCAGCGCAGGGGCGATCGACGTGGCGCCCGCATCGGCGAACTTGACCGTGTAGCCATCGGCGACCGACTTCAGCAGCCCCAGCATGCTGATGACACCCCCGGCTCCCGGCCGGTTGTCGATCACGAAGGGCTGGCCCCGACTCTCCGTGGAGCTGGCAAGCCGCTCGGCCGCGATTCGCGCGGTGCTGTCGGTGAGTCCCCCCACCACGCCCGAGGTCAGCACGCGAACCGGGCGAGCCGGAAAGGCACCTTGCGCGGTCTGCGCGATGGAGCCTGCGGCCGGAAAGCCGAGTGCGACCGACCCTGCCAGGCGCGCGAGCAGCCTGCGCCGCGTGCGCATCACGCCTCCAGCCGTGGCAGCCCAAGCATCACCAGCTCGAGGGTATCGCCAGCGGTCAGTGAGTCGGCTTCACCTGCCTTCAGGTAGCAGGTGGTGTATCGCACCACCGGCTGGCTGCCTGCGCTGCCGTGCCCATCGAGCACGAAATAGAGGGCGGGGCCCTCGAGGGGGAGCCTTGCTCCGGCCGCCATGCGGTAGAGGACGATCCGCGATTCGCGCTCGGTGAATACACCGACCGGCTTGTGCTCGACGCCCGGAAGCCCGGGGAGGGCCACCCAGTCGAAGCGGTCTGCCCGCATGAATACCGGGCGCTCGTAGCGCGGCTTCGGGTATTCGAGCGGGCGCTTGTGCACATGCTCCCAGACCGCCTCGTAGGCGTCCTGGTTGACCTTGGTGCCATCCTCGCGGCGCCAGGTGTAGACGCCCCCCTCGAAACGACCGGTCCGCTTCAGTTCGTCGGCCGCACGGTTGCCCTCGGCCTCCGACGTATAGCCGGAGCCACTGGCTCCGGCGAACTGCAGCAGCAGGTTCCAGGTGTCTCCGCTGGAGGTCTGCGGGCCGTAATGGACGCCTTCGGGAAAGTAGCCGACCGATCCTGGCGTGAACTTGCCGTCGGGCCCGTAGTCGTAGGTGCCCTCCAGCTGGATGCGGAACTGGTCGAAATTGTGACGGTGTCGCGGCGAGAGGAAATCACCCGCGATGTTCACCAGCCTGAGCGCGAAGTTGCCGGGACTGCCGGGCTCGCCTTCGACCAGTCGGTAGGCCTTGATCACGCCCTGCCGCAGCTGGGTGGCGCTGGTGGTGAGCGAGCGGGTTTCGATCGGGATGACCTGCATCAGGGACTCCTCGTCGATGCACAGGGACGCCGTGGGCACGCTACCTCAGACCCGGCGAACGCGCAAACGACCAGCGGTCGAGGGTAATCGGACCTGCCGCCTGCATCACTCCGGCTCGATCCCCGCATCCTTCACCCTCTTCGCCCAGCGGCGGGTCTCGCTGCGGATGTAGTCGCGGAACCGGGTCGGATCGAGCGGCTCGGCCGCGAAGCTCATCTCGCCCAGGGCCTTGCGCACTTCGGGCAGGGACAGCGAGCGCGAGGCGAGTTCCCACAGGCGGTCGATCACCGGTCGGGGTACCGCGGCCGGGGCCGCGAGGCCGGCC
>JBIPNU010000187.1:0-5535 GCA_044370615.1 Burkholderiales bacterium | reverse complement strand
GCGGACCGTGTCGGGACAGGCTGCTCGCCATGACCTTGGCCGTGACCTCGGCCGCGGCCGAGGCACGCTCGGGGCGCGATCAGGGCAGTGGCGTGAGGGGCAACAGCGGGGTCCGCGCGCAGAGCCTGCACACCCTGCCGCCCGGCCTTCGAGGCGAGACGCACGCCGGGCGGCCGCTTGCCCGCCACGCTCGGGTCACGCTCGGGTCACGCTCAGGTGGCACCCAGGTCGCACCCAGGGCACGCCCAATGCGCGTTCACTGCGTGTTCAGGGCGCGAGATCGAACACCAGTACCTCGGCGTTGCGTCCGGCGCCCAGGTCGATCCCGGTCTCGGCGGTGAGCATCGCTGCATCGCCCTCGACCAGCGCGTGACCGTTGACCTCGATCCGACCACGCACCAGATGGACGTATGCGAGCCGGGCGGGATCGAGCGCGAGGCTCGCCTGCTCGTCCGTATCGAACAGGCCGGCGAGGATCCGCGCATCCGCGTGCAGGCGCAGTGCCCCGTCCGCCCCCTCGGGCGTGGCGATCGGGCACAGGCGGCCGCGCCGGTCTGCGCCCCCGAGGTGCCTCTGCTCGTAGCCGGGCTCGATGCCACGCTCGGACGGCTCGATCCAGATCTGCAGGAAATGGGTGACCCGCTCGCTCGAGGGATTGAACTCGCTGTGGGTGACCCCGCGCCCGGCGCTCATCCGCTGCACGTCGCCGGCCGGGATCGTCTCGACATTGCCCAGGCTGTCGCGATGCGCGAGATCGCCCTCCAGCACGTAGCTCACGATCTCCATGTCCCGATGAGCGTGGGTGGCGAAGCCCGCGCCGGGCGCGACCCGGTCCTCGTTGATCACGCGCAGGTTGCCGAAGCGGGTGAAGCGCGGGTCCTGGTAGCTCGCGAACGAGAAGCTGTGGAACGAGCGCAGCCAGCCGTGGTCGGCGTGGCCGCGGTCGGCGGAGCGGCGGAGCTGGATCATCGGGAATACCCCAGGGCACGGAGGCCTGAAGACGCGGGCTGACCAGTCGCCCGTACGGGATTGTAGGATCGACCGCTGCCGAGCCGCGGCGAGCGCGCACTCGTCAGCGTCGCGGCGTGCGGGCCCTGCGGAGTCGGCAGAGCCTTGACCCTGCTGCAATCGTCCGCCCGCGCGGGACGCAGCACGCGGCGCTTGCGCGCGCCGGCGGGCTGTCGGCGAAGCCCCGCTTCGTGGCCGCGGGCCGCTCTCGACCGTGGCCGCTCAGTCGCCGATGCCGTGCATCGCCAGCAGGTGGCGCATGCGTCGCACCGCGAGATCCGGGTGCTGGAGGCAGTCGGCCTGGTCGGCGAGCCTGAAGACTTCGGCCAGGTGCAGCAGGCTGCGGCTGCCCTGGTCGCCGCCGATCATCGTGAAGTGCGCCTGATGGCCGTTCAGCCAGGCCAGCAGGACGATGCCGGTCTTGTAGTGGCGCGTGGGTGCGGCGAAGAGGTGGCGCGACAGCGCGACCGTCGGCGCGAGGATGCGCGCGTAGGTCGTCGGGTCCCCGTCGGTGAGCGCGCGCAGCGCGAGGCTGGCCGCCGGCGCGATCGCATCGAAGATCCCGAGCAGCGCATCGCTGTACTGCTGGCCGGGGTGGCTGCCCTCGCCATCGCCGGCGATCAGCTCTGCGTAGTTGAAGTCGTCGCCGGTGTACATGCGCACGCCTTCGGGCAGCCGGCGGCGCAGGGCGATCTCGGCGTCCTTGTCGAGCAGCGAGATCTTGATCCCGTCCACCTTCGATGCCCGTGCGCGGATTATCTCGACCACGGTATCCATCGCCGCGCGCGGGTCGGCCTCGCCCCAGTAGCCGGCGAGTGCCGGGTCGAACATGTCGCCCAGCCAGTGCAGGATGACCGGCTCGCGTGCCTGCGACAGCACCCGGTCGTACACCGCGAGGTAGTCGTCGCGGCTGCGGGCGACGCGCGCGAGCGCGCGACTCGCCATGATGACCAGCGGGCTGCCGGTCGCCTCGATCGCCTCCATCTGCTGCTCGTAGGCGGCGATCACCTCGGTGATCGATCGTGCCTCGTCGGCCGCAAGCTGATCGGTGCCGCAGCCGGAGGCGATGCGCGCGCCCGGCCAGCGCCGGGCCGCTGCCGTCGATCGCCGGACGAGTTCCAGCGATTGCGGCCAGTCCATGCCCATCCCGCGCTGGGCGGTGTCCATCGCCTCGGCCACGCCCAGCCCCAGCGACCACAGGTACTCGCGGTAGGCGATCGTGCAGTCCCAGTCGACCGACGAGCGCTCGCGCGGGTCGGTGGTCGTCCACGGATCGGCCACCACGTGCGCGGCGGCGTACGCGATCCTGCAGAGCGGGGCGGCCGCCGGGGATGGCGCAGGCAGCGGTCGGCCGCGCAGTGCGTAGCGCTCGAGACGCCCGCCGGCGACCGGCAGATCGATCGCAGGCGATCGACTCATGGCTGGCGCCGCCGCGTCGAGCGGGGGCAGCGCGCGTCCCGGTCGTCGAGGCTGTGCGCCCGCGCACGACCGGCGTGGCGCCGCGGTTGCGGATATCCGCGGCCGCTCACTGCGCGGCCAGCCCGGCGGCCTTGACCAGCGCCTCGTTGCGCCGGATCTCGTCTCGCAGGTACTCGGCGAACTGATCCGGGCGCAGGGTCCACGCATCGGCGCCGAGCTTCTGGAAACGCTCGCGCACGTCGGGTGCGGCGAGTGCCTTGACCACCTCGTCGTGCAGTCGCTGGACGATGTCGGCCGGAGTCCTGGCGGGGGCGAACATCCCGATCCAGAAATTGAACTCCGACCCCGGCACGCCAGCCTCGGCGGTGGTGGGGATGGCGGGCAGTGCACTCGCGCGGCGCGAGGAGCCGACCGCCAGCGCCAGCAGCTGGCCGCCCTGGATCTGGCTGATCACCGGTGCGATCGGCGAGAAGTAGTAGTCGACCCGACCGGCGATCACCTCGGTCACCGCCTCGGCCGAACCCTTGAACGGTACGTTGACCGCATCGATCTTCGCGGCCAGGCGGAACTTCTCGGCATTGAGGTGCGTGGCGCTGCCTTGCCCGGCGGAGGCGAAGTTGAGCGAGCCGGGCTTCGCGCGTCCCAGCGCGACCAGCTCCTGCAGGCTGCGGATGTTCTTCGCCGGGGAGATCACCAGCACGTTCGGCGTGCTGGAGATCGGCGTGACCGGCGCGAAGTCGGCGACGGTATCGAACGGCAGCTTGGTGAAGGTCCACGGGCTCACGGTGTGCGAGCTGGAGTGGATCATGATCGTGTAGCCGTCGGGCGCGGCGCGGGCCACCTGCGCCTGGCCGATGGTCCCGCTCGCGCCCGCGCGGTTCTCCACCAGCAGCGGCTGGCCCAGGCTCTGCGCCATCCGGTCGCCGATCGCGCGCGCGATGATGTCGGTGGTGCTTCCGGCCGCAAACGGCACGACGACCCGGATCGGGCGGCTGGGCCAGGCCGACTGGGCGCTGGCCAGCGCGGGCACGGCCAGCGCGAGCGCGCACGCGGCGGCGCGGGTCGATCGGGTCCAGGAACGGTGGGTCGGCATCGGAGCTCCCCTCGGCAGGTTGAACGGGTGGCGGACGGATTCGGGTACGGCGCGACAGATCGACGGAACGACGGAACGACGGAACGGCGGAACGGCGGAACGGCAGAACGGCAGAACGGCGGAGGGACGAGCCACCGTTGGCTCCGCGGCGGGGTGCCCGGTCCTCAGGCTAGCCGGGCGGCTTTCTTCACCTGCGCGAGTATCGCCATCTCCGGCGATTTCTTGTAGCGGGCATCCAGCGGATAGCAGCCGGACACCAGCCCGTTGCGAGGCGCGGTCGTGCAATCGCTGAACGTGCGGCACAGGCGCTTGCGCTGCATCTCGCGTCCGGCGAGCAGGTCGGCGGGCAGTTCCGGGTAGGACAGCATCAGTCGGCCCAGGCCCACGAAGTCGGTCCAGCCCTCGCGCACCGCGGCCTGCGCGACATGGGGCAGGAACTCCTGCAGGTAGGTGTAGCCGCTGCCGACGAAGGCGAGCTCCGGGAAGCGGCGCTTCAGGTCGCGCACCGCCGCGAGATGGCGCATCACGCCCAGCAGCGGATCCTCGGGCGGCTGGTATCCATCCGACGGGGGGTAGATCGCCGGGCGGGTGAGGTGCGGGTTGTAGTAGGGACTGCCCAGCGTGATGTTGAACAGACCGATGCCCAGCCCCTTCGCGATCTCGATGAAGTCGATCGCCTCCTGGAGGTCGGCGCGAGTCGGATCCTGTTCGTCGGCGCCAAAGCCGTAGCGGTAGGGCAGGGCGGCCGCGTGCTCGACCGCGACCCCGGGGCCCAGCAGTTCGGGCGTGGAGCGCCCCGGGTCGGGACGGAAGGGCACGAGATCCATCGCCGACAGGCGAACCCCGATCCCCAGCCCCGGCGCCTCGGCCTGGATGCCTGCCACCAGTTCGCGCAGGAACCGGGTGCGGTTGTGGAGCGAACCCCCGTAGTCACCGGGTCGCGTCTTCGCGGCGAGGAACTCGTGGCCGAGATAGCCGTGGCAATGCTTCAGGTCGACGAAGTCGAAACCGATTTCGCGCGCCCGCTTCGCGGCCACCACGAAATCGTCGATCAGCGCGCGGATGTCCCCGTCGGCGAGCACCCGGATGCGCTCGGGCGGTCCGAATCGTCCGTCGAGCAGTGGGTGCCGGAACAGCACCCGCGGTTCCATGCGCGAGGGGTCATCGGGTTTGCAGAAGCGTCCCGAGTGCGTGAGCTGCAGGCCGATCATCAGGCCGCTGTCGCTGCCCATCGCTCGTCGATGCTCCTCGACGAGCGTCTCGCGCAGTTGCGCGATCCCCGACAGCGTGTGCGGCTGCAGGACCAGCTGGCGCGGATTGGCGCGCCCGTCGTGGCGCACCGCGACTGCCTCACCGCCCCAGATCAGCTTCGCGCCGGATGCGCCGAAGTGCCGCCAGCGTTGGCGCGTGAGATCCGAGGGGTTGCCGTCCTGCTCGCCATCCCATCCCTCCATCGGCTGTACGCACCAGCGGTTGCCGACGGTCCGCTCGCCGATCTGCAGCGGTTGCGCCATCGGCGAGACATTGCCCTGCAGCGCTTCGTCGTCGCAGGGCATGTCCACGCCCAGCCGGCGCAGGTTGTCGCGAAAGCCCGACGCGCTGGCCAGCCCCTTGACCTTGATGAAATCACCGAATTTCATGTGCGTGGCTCGTGGATCGTGGATCCGGCGCGGGCACGATGTGCGGTCGCGCGCCGTGATCCGGCTGGATGCGAGCCGCGGGTCTTCGCAGGCTCCGACCGAATCTACCGGGGTGGGAATGGTCGCGCAACGAACCCGTGGGCGGGGGGCTGCTGGCCGGCGCGCATGTTGTCGCGCCCGCGCGGCAGGGGGAGGGTCGCCTTGCGCGTGGCCGCGCGCAGGGCGGCATTTGCCTGGGGCCTGCCTCGGGCGCCCGAGGCCGGGACGGGTGCGGTGCTGCGGCGCCGTTGTCCGGGGCGGGTGCGACGCCGCGACGCCGTCGTACGAGAGATCGTGTCGACGCCTGCACCGCGCACCGCGAACCGCGAGCAGCGA
>JBIPNU010000188.1:0-5535 GCA_044370615.1 Burkholderiales bacterium | reverse complement strand
CTGCTGCCCGATGTCCCAACGCTGTCCGAGGCCGGCGTACCCGGCTACGAGGTGACCCTGTGGACCGGGGTGTTCACGCCCACCGGCACGTCGAAGGAGGTCGTCGCCGTGCTGCAGCGGGAGATCGACGCGGTGCTGCAGCAGGCCGATGCGCGCGAGGCGCTCGCCAAGCTGGGCTCGGAGGCGAACTTCTCCGGCGTGGAGGCCTTCACCGCGTTCGTGCGCGCGGACCACGCCCGCTGGGTGAAGCTCACCCGCGAGGCCGGGATCCGGCTGGATCAGCAGTGAGCGCCCTGCCGCCCGCCGCTGCACCGCTGCGTCCTGCGCGATGAAGCCGCCGCCATTCCGCTACCACGATCCGGCCACGGTCGAGGAGGCGGTCGGGCTGCTCGGCCGGCTGGACAACGCGCGGCTGCTCGCGGGGGGGCAGTCGCTGATGCCGATGCTCAACATGCGCTTCGTGTTGCCCGATCACCTGATCGACCTCGCGCGCATCGATGGGCTGCGCGGCATCGAGCTCGGACCCACGCGCGCGCGCATCGGAGCGATGACCGTGCAGCGCGATCTCGAGCGCTCCGCGGAACTCGCCGCGCGCCTGCCTCTGGTCGCCGAGGCGCTGCGCTGGGTCGGTCACCGTCAGACCCGCAATCGCGGCACGCTGGGCGGTTCGCTCTGCCACCTCGACCCGGCCGCCGAACTGCCGGCGGTGTGCTCGGCGCTGGACGCGGTGCTGCAGGTGCGCGGGCCGACCGGTGAGCGGGAGATCGCCTTCGCCGACTTCCCGCTGGGCTACATGACCCCGGCGATCGAGCCCGACGAACTGCTGGTGGCGGTCGACCTTCCGGCCTGGCCCGCCGGGCACGGCCACGGCTTTGCCGAATTCGCCCGGCGTCACGGCGACTACGCGATCGCGCTGGCGGCCGTGCAGCTCGCGCTCGATTCGACCGGACGGGTGACGCGCGCGGCGGTGGTGGTCGGCGGCGTGGGTCCGGCGCCGGTGCGGGTTCGGGCGGCCGAGCAGGCGCTGCTGGGCGAGGCCCCTGCGCCCGCGGTACTCGATGCGGCGGCGTCGGCCTGCGGCGAGGTCGAGGCCATGGACGACGTGCAGGTGCCGGGCACCTATCGCCGGCAGCTCGCGAAGGTGATGGCGCGACGCGCGCTGGTCGAGGCGGCCGCGCGCGCGCGGGTGGGGGAGGCCTGATGGACACGAACGACGCGAACGAGCAGGCGCGCGACATCGCGCTGCGGATCAACGGCGAGGCGGTACGCGATCGGGTCCCGGTGCGGGTCACGCTCGCCGACTTCCTGCGCCAGCAGCGGGGCCTGACCGGCACCCACCTGGGCTGCGAGCATGGCGTGTGTGGCGCCTGCACCGTGCTGGTCGACGGGCGCAGCACCCGCGCCTGCCTGATGCTGGCAGTGCAGGCGAACGGTCGCGAGGTCACCACGGTCGAGGGACTGGCGCCGGCCGACGGTCCGCTGCATCCGCTCCAGCAGGCCTTCCACGAGTGCCACGGCCTGCAGTGCGGGTTCTGTACCCCGGGCATGCTGACCACGCTGGTCGAACTGCTGGCCGAGAACCCGCGGCCGACCGAAGAGGAGGTCCGCATCGCGATCTCCGGCAACCTGTGCCGCTGCACCGGCTACCAGGCGATCGTCGACGCGGCGCTGCTTGCCGCCCGGCGCATGTCCGGCGCCGCGGAGGCGGCATGAGCGAATCGCTGATCGGCGCCGCGGTCCCGCGGCTGGAGGACGATGCGCTGTTGCGCGGGCAGGGGCGCTACGTCGATGACATCCGCATGCCCGGCCTGCTGCACGCGGCCTTCGTGCGCAGCCCGCACGGGCACGCGGTCATTCGCGGCATCGATGCTGCCGCGGCGCTGGCGATGCCCGGCGTGCGCGCGGTCTACACGGCGCGCGATTTCGCGCCCCATCTCGAGGTGGACCGGCTGGTGGTCGGGCTGCCCAGTTCGCACTACCGGCAGGACATGAACCGACCGGTACTCGCTGCCGACGAAGTCGTGCATGTCGGGGAGGCGGTGGCCATCGTGCTCGCGGACAACCGCTACCTCGCCGAGGATGCGCTCACCGCGGTCGAGGTCGACTGGGACCCGTTGCCCGCGGTGTCCGACTGCCGCGATGCACTCGCCCCCGGCGCGCCCACCGCGCATCGCGAGTCGCCCCACAACGTGCTGGCCGAGTTCGACATGGCCTACGGTGACGCGCAGGGTGCCTTCGAGCGTGCGCCGCGCCGGCTGCGCGAGTCGTTCTGGCAGCACCGCGGCGGCAGCCATTCGATCGAGTGCCGCGGCTGCGTCGCCCACCACGACCCGGTCGAGCGCCGCACCACGCTCTGGAGCTCGACCCAGATGCCGCACGCGGCGCGCCGCGTGATCTGCGAGGTGCTCGGCCTCGACGAGAACGAACTTCGGGTAGCGACCCCCGACCTGGGCGGTGGCTTCGGCCCGAAACTGGTCACCTATCCCGAGGAGGTCGCGGTCACCCTGGCCGCACGCCTGTGCGGCGCGCCGGTCAAGTGGATCGAGGACCGGCGCGAGCACTTCGTCGCCACCACCCAGGAGCGCGACCAGTACTGGGAGACCGAGGTCGCCTTCGACGACACCGGTCGGGTGCTCGGCTTGCGCGGCGAGATCATCCACGACCACGGTGCCTACACGGCCCGCGGCATCAACCTCGCCCACAACTCCGCCGAGACCGTGCCGCTCGCCTACGGCGTGCCGAACTACGCGATGTCGGTGCGTCTCGCGCTCACCAACAAGGTGCCGGTCACGCCGGTGCGCGGTGCCGGCCACCCGCAGGGCAATTTCGTGATGGAGCGGCTGCTCGATCGCGCCGCGCGCGAACTGGGGCTCGACCGCGCCGAGATCCGCCGCCGCAACCTGATCCGCGGCGACCAGATGCCCTACCGGACGGCGCTGCACGCGCGCGGAGGCCATCACGTCACGCTCGACAGCGGCGACTACCTCGCGTGCATGGAGTACGCGCTCGCCGAGGCCGACTGGGCCGGGTTCCCCGCCCGCCAGCGCGAGGCGCGCGCGCAGGGCCGGCACATCGGTATCGGGCTGGCCAATTTCGTGAAGGGGACCGGGCGCGGGCCGTTCGAGTCGGTCACGGTGCGCATCGGTCCGTCCGGGCGCATCCACGTGTACGCCGGCGCCACCGCGATGGGGCAGGGCACGCGCACGATGCTGAGCCAGGTGGTGGCCGAGCAGCTGGGCCGCGATCTCGCCAACGTCACCGTCACCACTGGCGACACCGCGGCCACTGCGATGGGCCTGGGCGGGTCGAACAGCCGACAGACCGTGGTCGCTGGCTCCTCCGCGCACGCGGCCGCCTGCCGGGTTCGCGCGAAGCTGCTGCAGGCGGCCGCCGCCATCCTGAAGGCCGCCGAATCCGAGCTGGAGATCGACGGCGCGCAGGTACGCGTGCGTGGCGATCGTGCCCGAGCGGTGGGTTTCGGCGAGGTCGCGCGCGCGCTGGGCGGCATTGCCGGCTATTCGCTGCCCGGCGGGCTCACTCCGGGACTGGAGGCCACCGAGGAGGTCGTGCTCGACCACATGGCTTTCGCCAGCGGCACCGCGGTGGTCGAGGTGGAGGTGGACGTGGACACCGGCGCGGCGTCGCTCGAGCGCGTGCTGTTCGCGCTCGATGCGGGGCGTCGCATCAATCCGCTGGCGATCGACGGCCAGGTGGCCGGCGGCATCGCCCACGGCGTGGGCAACGCGCTGTTCGAGTGGATGGGCTTCGACGAGAACGCCCAGCCGGTCACCACCAACTACGGCGAGTACCTGCTCGTCACCGCGACCGAACTGCCGCGCATGCAGTTCCGCTACCAGGAGTCGCCTACTCCCGGCAATCCGCTGGGCGTGAAGGGCGTGGGCGAATGCGGCGTGGTCCCGATGTCGGCGGCGATCATGTCGGCGATCGAGGACGCGCTTGCGCCCTGGGACGTACGCATCACCCGCACGCCGATCTCCCCGCCGCAGCTCTACGCGCTGATCGAGGCCGCGCGATCGCGCGAGGCTGCCTGAGCGCTGCGTCGCTGCCCGCGCGCCGGCGCCTGCCACACCCGCCCCAGGAGTCGATCGCATGCCCGACCGTGACCTGCCGACGTACCCGATCCGCAATGGCGACGCCCGCCCGCGTGCGCGCCGCCGACGGCTGATCGGCGCGCTGCCTGCGCTGGGCGCCGCGCTCGCGCTGCCGGTCGCCCGCGCCCAGCCCGCCTTCCCGACCCGCCCGATCCGGCTGGTCGTGGCCTTCGGGGCGGGAGGGATCGCCGACACGATCGCGCGCACGATGAGCACGCGCCTGTCCGAGCGGCTGGGCCAGCCGGTGATCGTCGACAACCGGCCCGGCGCCGGAGGCACGGTGGGGGCGCGGATCGTGACCGCCGCGCAGCCCGACGGACATACGCTGCTGGTGACCACCGCCGCGGTCGCGGTCAACGCGAGCGCGGCACCCGACGCGGTCGATCCGGTGCGCGGACTCACGCCGCTGGCGAATGCGGCGAGCACGCCTACCATCTTCGCGGTGGCCACCGCCGGTCCGGCGCGCACGCTCGCCGATTTCGTGCGCGGCGCGAAGGGCGGTCGCTTCACCTTCGCCACCGCCGGGGTGGGTACCACCGAGCATCTCACCGGCGAGTTCGTGTTCCGCCAGGTGAGCGGCGTGGAGGCGGTACACGTGCCCTTCAGCGGCGGTGTGGCGCCCGTGGCGGCGACCGTCGCGCAGCAGGTGGACATGGCGGTCACGACGCCGCCCACGGCCGCCGGGCAGGTGAAGGCGGGCACGCTGCGCGTGCTGGCGGTGGCCGCGCGCGCCCGCATGGCGCAACTGCCCGACGTGCCCACGCTTCGCGAGGCAGGCTTCGCCGATTTCGAGAACAGTTCCTGGATCGGCGTGTTTGCCCCACCCGCGATCGCGCCTGCCGTGGCCACCCGGCTCAACGAGGAACTGAACGCCGTGATCCGCCTGCCCGAGGTGCGCGATCGCCTGGTGGCGCTGGGGTTCGATCCGCGCGGCGGCGCGCAGGCCGCCTTCGCCGACTACGTGCGCGAGGAGGTGGCGAAGTGGGCGAAGGTGATCAAGGCCACCGGCATCCGTCCGACCTGATCGGGAGTGCGATGCCGAATCCGCGCCCCGTGCCCGCCGTCGGTTGCCTCCGGGTCGGCCTCGGCGCGGGCGTCGGCACAGGCGTCGGCGGAATGCTCGTCCGGCGTGCCCGCGTCCGCGAACTGCGCGTTCGGTGAATCCGCCTTCGCGCAGTCCGCGCGGGACCACCCTGCGTCCGCGTTCGGTGCGGGACGAACCGTCGTCCAGGTCCCGCGTCGGCTGAACCGGTGCCGGCATCCCGCGTCCGATGGGCCGGCGTCGGATCGAAGCGGGTGCGATGCGTCGGCGTCGGATCGGTGCCGGCGCATTCAGTCTGCCCAGTAGAGCCGCGCCGGGTTGTCCACCAGGATGCGCTGCCGGTCGGCGGCGTCCGGGAAGGTGCGAGCGAACAGGTCGACC
>JBIPNU010000185.1:0-5554 GCA_044370615.1 Burkholderiales bacterium | reverse complement strand
GGTAGTGGAAGTGGCGCTCCAGGCGAGGCATCCAGCGCGCCATGAATCGTCGATCCTGGCAGACCGAGTTGCCGCACATCGGCGAGCTGCGCGCCGGGACATGCTCGGCAAGGAAGGCGAGCAGCTGCTCCTCGACCGCCGCCTCGTCGAGCGAGGATGCTCGCACCCGCGCGGTCAGCCCCGAACGTCCGTGGGTGGCGGTGTTCCAGGCATCCATCCCTGCCAGCACCGCGTCGCTCTGGTGCACCACCAGCACCGGTGCCTGGGCGACCGGGTTCAGCGCGGCGTCGGTGATCACCATCGCCACCTCGATCACCCGATCGCGGTCCGGGTCGAGCCCGGTCATCTCCATGTCGACCCAGATCAGGTGTTCCGCACTTGCCGGCATGCTGTGGCCCCGATGAATGGCGGGCAGCCCGCTGCGCGCAGGCTGCGCGCGTTCGTGCGACTGCGCCTCGCGGAGCGGGACACGGACGCCGGGATGATCGCGGGCAGCCCAGGACCCGACCATCACCTGCGCTCGATTGTGGCACAGTCAGTGCACCCTCCGGCCCGGGCCGATCCGGCTTCTCGGGGCGGCTCCCCGACCCTGCGCTTCGCCCATGCACGCCTTCACCCTCCTGTTTCTCGCCGTCCTCGCCGCCGCGACCGTCGCTCGCCTCTGGCTCAAGGTCCGCCAGATGCGGCATGTGCGCGCGCACCGTGACCGGGTGCCCGCCGCCTTCGCCGCGACCATTCCCCTGGACAGCCACCGTACCGCCGCCGACTACGCGGTGGCGAAGGGACGACTGGATCTGGTCGAGATCCCGTTCGAGGCGGCGGTCACGCTGCTGCTCACCCTCGGCGGGGGGCTCGCCGTGATCGACGCACTGCTGCGCGGCTGGGTCGGCGAAGGACTCGGCCACGGCGTTCTGCTGGTCGCCTGCGTGGTGGCACTCACCAGCGCGCTCTCGTTGCCTGCCTCGCTCTGGCGCACCTTCGTGATCGAGCAGCGCTTCGGTTTCAATCGCATCACGGCCCGCATGTTCGTCGCCGACCTGCTGCGCTCGACACTGGTCGGCTGCCTGCTCGGACTGCCGCTGCTCGCGGCGGTGCTGTGGATGATGCAGGCGATGGGGCCGTCGTGGTGGCTCTACACCTGGGCGGTTTGGGTGGCCTTCAACCTGCTGGTGCTCGCGGTCTACCCGACCGTGATCGCGCCCCTGTTCAACCGGTTCACGCCGCTGGCCGACCCGGCACTCGAGGCTCGCGTTCGCGCGCTGCTCGAGCGCTGCGGATTCCAGGCGCGCGGCCTGTACGTGATGGATGGCAGCCGGCGCAGCAGTCACGGCAACGCCTACTTCACGGGCCTGGGGCGCAGCAAGCGCATCGTGTTCTTCGACACCCTGCTCGAGCGCCTGAGCCCCGAGGAGATCGAAGCGGTGCTCGCGCACGAACTGGGCCACTTCCGGCTCCGGCACGTGGCCAAGCGCATCGCCTGGACCTTCGGTGCCAGCTTCCTGTTCCTCGCACTGCTCGCGTGGCTGGAGGCACAGGCGTGGTTCCAGCCGGCGCTGGGCGTGCCGCAGGCCTCCACGGCCATGGCGCTGGTGCTGTTCTTCCTCGCGCTGCCGCACTTCACGTTCCTGCTGCAACCGCTCGCATCCGGCTACTCACGCCGGCACGAGTTCGAGGCTGATCGCTACGCGGCCGGGCACGCGCACGCCGGCGACCTGGTGCAGGCTCTCGTGAAGCTCTACAAGGACAATGCAGCCACCCTCACGCCCGATCCGCTGCACTCGCTGTTCTACGATTCGCATCCCCCGGCGGCGGTACGCATCGCGCGGCTGCAGGCAGCCTGAGATGAGCGCGTCGGACACCCCGCTCGCGAGGCGCCAGTGCCGCCCGGACGCCGCGGCGCTCGACGGCGAGGCGATCGCCGCGCGGCTCGCCCGCTTGCCGCTGTGGCGGATCGAGGACGGCCAGCTCACCCGCGACTTCCGTTTCCCCGACTACCACCGCACGATCGCCTTCGTGAACGCGAGCGCCTGGATCTCCCACGCCCAGGATCACCACCCCGACCTCGCTGTCGGATACGCCCGGTGCACGGTGCGCTTCGTCACGCACTCGGCGGGCGGGCTGACCGACAACGACTTCATCTGCGCCGCGCGGCACGACGCGCTGCTCGACTAGGGTGAGGCGCGCGCCCGCGGCCGTGCGCGAGGCCGCGCCCTGAAACCGCCCGCCCCGCCCGGCACGCCCCCGCACACCCGCGCCAGCGGCACGGTGGTTGCCACGTTCGGCCGGCAGGTGGAAGTGCTCGTGGACGGGAGTGCGCGGCCGATCGCCTGCGTCTTACGCGGCCGGCACCTCGAGGCGGTCTGCGGCGATCGGGTCACGATCCAGTCCGCCCCGCACGGTCGCGACGCAGCGCAGGGCGTGGTGGAGGCGGTCGAGTCGAGACGCAACCTGCTGTTTCGCCGCGACGCATTCCGGGAAAAGCTGCTGGCGGCGAATCTGGACGCCGTGCTGTGCGTGGTCGCGGTCGAGCCGGCCTTCTGCGAGGACCTGGTGTCGCGCTGCCTGATCGCCGCCGAGGCCGCCGGACTGGACGCGGCGATCGTGCTGAACAAGGTCGACCTGCCGGGCGAGTCGCGCACGCGCGCGCGACTCGCCCCGTTCATCGCGATCGGCTACCGCGTGATCGCCCTGTCGGCGCGGCAGGACGCCCTTGCGCTGCTCGAGCACCTGAATCGGCGGCGCACGCTGCTGGTGGGGCAGTCCGGCATGGGCAAGTCCACGCTGGTCAATGCGCTGGTACCGCAGGCGCATGCCACCACAGGGGAGATCTCGACCGCGCTCGCGAGCGGTCGCCACACCACCACCGCGAGCCGGCTGTACGCGCTGCCCGGTGGCGGCGAGCTGCTCGATTCACCGGGCCTGCAGGCCTTCGGTCTCGCCCACCTCGACCGCGACGCGCTGGGAGCCGCGTTCCGCGAGTTCCGCCCGCTGCTGGGACACTGCCGCTTCTCCGACTGCCGGCACCTCGCCGAGCCCGACTGCGCGGTGCTCGCGGCGGCAGCGCGCGGCGCGATCGATGCCTCGCGCCTGCAGACCTGGCACCGGCTCCTCGCCGAGTTGCCGGGGCGTCGCTAGCTCACGCGCGCATCTGCCCGGCGCGGCGCGCCGGGCAGATGCGGGAGCAGCGCGTCGAGCAGCGCACGCGGCGAGTCCGGCAGCACGCGGATCTCGCGCGACTCCGCGGCGCGAGCGCGGAGCCGGCGCCACGCGCGCGCGAGCGGCTGGCCACTCGCATAGTGCGCGACCCGGGTGTGCGAGCGACGTATCGCCAGTACGTGCCGCGCGTTGTCCGGGAGCCGGCCGTCGGGCACCGGATCGTCGACTGGCGCCGATGCGTCCGGGCGCCGGAAGGTCACGCAGACGTTGCCACCGTCGGGCGAAATCCAGCAGCCGACCGGGCGCAGGCCCGCCCGCTCCCCCAGGCGCTGGAGCGTCGCCGGGTTGAAGTTGTAGAGGTGAGCGAAATGGTAGAGATGCTCGGGGGCCTGGCAGGTCGCCTCGACGTTGGGAACCTCGATCACCGCGAGCGCGCCCGGCGCGAGCCAGTCGCGCACCCGGCCCAGCGCCGCTGCAGGATCGCGAAGGTGCTCGAGCACGTGGAACATCGTGACCAGGTCGAAGCACCCCTCGCCGGGCTGCGCATCGACGAAGGACCCGATCTGCAGGTCGAGCCCGAGTTCCCGCGCCGCATGCTCGGCGTAGCCACGATTGGGCTCAATGCCCTGGACGGCCAGCCCGGTTGTCCTGCCCAGAAGGTACGCGAACTCGCCCCCGCCCGCGCCCACGTCGAGCGCGCGTCGCGCCCCGGCCGGCAGCGCCGGCAGCCGCGACAGCCGGTCGAGCGCCACCCGCCCGGCACGCAGGAGGTGGCGGCGCGATGGCGAATACGCCTGCTTGTAGTCGAGGCGATAGCGCTCGCTGTAGAAGCGATCGATCTCGTCCGCCGAGGGCATCGGGTCGGTGCGCACCAGCCCGCAGCCGGCACAGGCGACCGTGCGCAGCGGGGCACCGTCGCGGTCGCGCAGCGACAGTACCGTCGCCCCGGTCTCGCCGCACAGCACGCAGGCATCGACCGCCGCGAAGACCGCGCCCGGCTCGGGCGCGGTGAAGGATCGGGCATCGGCGTTCGCGTTCATCCTCTGGGCCTCCACCGCCACGTCGGCCGGGTCGGACCGGCGCACGACGCGCGTGACCCCGCGAGCATACCGCCGCGACCGTCGGCCGCGGCGGACGGGCGATCGTGCCGGCGCCGTCTACTCGCTGCCCTCGAGCCCCGCGCTCCTCACCACCCGCGCCCATTTTGCGATCTCGGCCTCCACGAAGGCGAGAAACGCCGCCCCGGACAGCGGTGCCGGATCCGCGCCCTGCCCGCGCAGCAGGTCGGCCACCCGTGCCTCGCCCAGCGCCTTCGTCACCTCGGTCTCCAGCAGGCGCGCCCGCTCGCCGGGAAGGCCCGCCGGCGCGAAAAGCCCGAACCAGGCGACCGCCTCGTAGCCGGGCAGCGTGTCGGCGATCGCAGGCACGTCCGGCAGCACGTCGCTGCGCTGGCGCGAGGTCACGCCCAGCGCGCGCAGTCGGCCGCTGCGGATGTGCGGCAGCGCCGCGGTCACGTTCGGGAACATCATCGCCACGTGCCCGGCGATCACGTCGGACAGGCCCGGCGCGCTGCCCTTGTAGGGCACGTGCAGCAGCGTCACCCCGGCCATGACGGCAAACAGCACGCCGGCCAGGTGCTGCGAGAATCCGATGCCCGCCGAGGCGTAGGTGAGCGCCCCGGGTCTCGCCCGCGCCATCGCCAGCAGCGCACGCGTGTCGCGCGCCGGCAGGGAGGGCGTGACCACCAGCACATTGGGCACCACGGCCACGCGCGCGAGCGCGGTGAAGTCGCGGACCGGATGATAGGGGAGCGTGCGACGCAGGCTGGCGTTGATCGCGTGCGTGCCGCTGTGGCCCATCAGCAGCGTGTAGCCGTCCGGCGCGGCGCGCGCGACGAGCTCGCTCCCGATGATGCCGCTCGCGCCCGCCCGGTTGTCGACCACGTACGGCTGCCCCAGCGTGTCGGCCAGCCGGCTGGCGACCGCGCGCGCGAGGATGTCGGCGCCGCCGCCGGGAGGCCCTGGCACGATCAGCCGCACCGCACGCGCCGGATAGGCCTGCGCGGCCAGCGGCGCGGCTCCGGACGCCATGTGCGCGATCAGCGCGAACAGCGCGCACCCTGTCAACCTTCGTGCCATCTCATGCTCCCGGGGCGGGCCGCGATCGCGGCCATCCAAGTCTACCCACGCCCCGGTGAACACGCCCGCGACAGGCGCGGGTATCCTCGCCGGATCACCGCGCGCATTGCGCGGCTTCTCGCCGAAGATGAACCCGACCATCCGTCCCCTCCATCGCCGCATGGCCCGCGGCCTGAGCGCCACCGCCCTGTTGGCCGCGGCCATGTTCGCGATGGCCGGGCATGCGGCGCAGCCGCGTGCGCCAGACACCGAGGAGCTGT